>NZ_JBPWJX010000009.1:0-176314 GCF_051781745.1 Bacillus cereus group sp. Bce019 | reverse complement strand
CTGACCATTCCCACTCATGGATGGGTCATCTATTCAATCTAAAAAAGAAGGTTTTTTCTAACAACATTACCGTCTTCAAAAACAAAAACAAAAACAGCCTTCCTCTCACTTCCTACTTGGAGTCTTCATACATCATTCGAACACCAATTAAGCACTGACCATTCCCACTCATGGATGGGTCATCTATTCAATCTAAAAAAGAAGGTTTTTTCTAACAACATTACCGTCTTCGAACACAAAAACAGCCTTCCTCTCTTTTCCTACTCAAGGTCTTAATACACCATTCGAGCACCAATTAGGCACTAACCGCTCCCACACATGGATGGGTCATCTATTCAATCCAAAAAAAGAAAGGCTCTTCAGCCCTTCTTCTCTACGCGTTATTTTTAATTGTCTCTAACGTCGTTTTATCCGTTGCTCTTACAAGCTTCGTAATTAACTCTTTTGCTGCCGCATAATCATCAACATGTAAAATAGAAGCATGTGTATGAATGTAGCGTGCACAAACACCAATTACTGCTGATGGGATACCAGAGTTACTTGTATGTACACGACCAGCATCTGTACCACCTTGTGAAATAAAGTATTGGTACGGAATGTTGTTTGTTTCTGCTGTATCTAAAATGAATTCGCGCATTCCTCTATGTGTTACCATCGTGCGATCGTAAATACGAAGAAGGGCACCTTTTCCTAATTGACCGAACTGCGTTTTGTCACCAGATGCATCGTTTGCTGGACTTGCATCAAGCGCATAGAAAATGTCTGGTTGAATCATATTTGCAGCGGTTTGCGCTCCGCGAAGACCTACTTCTTCTTGTACAGTAGCACCAGAATATAATGTATTTGGTAATGTTTCGTCTTTTAATTCTTTTAACAATTCGATTGCAAGACCACATCCGTAACGGTTGTCCCAAGCTTTCGCCATAATTTTCTTCTCATTTGCCATCGGTGTGAATGGGCAAATCGGCACGATTTGTTGTCCTGGTTTTACACCAATTTCAATCGCATCTTCATAACTATCTGCACCTATATCAATTAACATATTTTTTATATCCATCGGTTTTGCACGTTGCGCGTCACTTAATAAATGAGGAGGAATAGAACCAACAACCCCAATAACAGGACCATTCTTCGTCATAACTTGTACACGCTGTGCTAATAAAACTTGGCTCCACCAGCCGCCTAACGTTTGAAAACGAAGCATTCCGTTTTTCGTAATTTGCGTAACCATGAAACCTACTTCATCCATATGACCTGCTACAAGAACACGCGGGCCAGTTTCGTCCCCTTTTTTCAGACCAAATACGCTACCTAAACCGTCTTGTACAATTTCATCCGCATATTTGCTTAATTCTTGTTTCATAAAACGGCGTACATCATGTTCGAAACCTGATGCACCTTGTAATTCTGTTAACGTACGAAATAATTGCAATGTCTCTTTATTCACGAAGTCCCCTTCTTTCAAACCTTAGTAGAATACCTCTTTTATTGTAACGAAATTTTCGAAATGTTTCTAGTTTCTTCTTTTTTAGCTGTATTTGCTTTATAATTATTATCGGTACACTATTTTTATTTTATAGAATTGAGGTGAATATATGAGCTGGAAAGGTTTAGTAGCAGGTCTTGGCGTTGGGTTCGCAGCTGGTTATCTCGTTGCAAACAAAGTACAAGAACAATCCCATATTTCTTCAGAAAAAGCATTGAAAATGGTGAAACAAGCATTAAGTCATAAAGGTGAAATTACTGGCTCTTGGGTACATATGGTTCCAGAGACATTTGAAAAATATGATGTCGCATATGAAGTTTATCGCGGCGGTCTTACAACAATGTTAGATGATATACAAGAACGATTTGAATTTTTAGTTGATGCTAAAACAGGTACTATTTTAGAGGTTATAGCAGCATAAAACGGAGGGTTCCCATTAGGTGAACCTCTTATTTTTTTGAAATTGCGGGTATTGATTAAAATTATATCAGCGATTTTTTAAATATATCGACTTACCGGCAAAATTCTATAATAAAAAAGAAGCTGCTCCAATAAATATGATGGAACAACCTCCTATTTTTATGCTTCTATACTCGTTTTCCGTTCTATTTTTTCTACGATACGACCTTCCTCATTCCACTTCACAGCGCGATAATATGCGTCATGGTAAAACGTAAACCATGCCTCTTTTTCAGCACCATACTTCATCCATTTTTGTTTATTTTCAATCGAGGTCATCGGATAATCATCGTATGCCATTACCCATAATACATTTTGATGCGCGTGCGTCGGCAAGAGATCTGCTAAATGTAGCATCGTTTCCCCTTGACTCTCCAAAATGATGACTGCATGTCCATCACTATGCCCACCCGTATGTGCCATCTTGATTTCATCTGTAATTTCTATTTCTTGCTGGAACGTAACAACTTGATCTACAATTGGCTCCCAATTTTCCTTCCAATATGTATTACGTGATCTAATATTTGGACTTCTCATTTCATTCCATTCTGTTTCACTTACGTAAACTTTCGCATGTGGAAATGCCGGTACAAGGTGATCATCTTCCCATTTTGTTAGACCAGATGCATGATCAAAATGAAGATGTGTCATCAAGACGTAGTCGATATCTTCAGGCTTTAATCCTAATTTTTCTAATGATTCATAAACCGATGATTCTTCTGTTACACCTTGATTGCGTTTCATCTTCTCATTCAACTTACCGTTTCCTATCCCGGAATCAATGAGCATATTTCCATCTTTTGTTTGCAAAAGTAACGGATCTGTTCGTAAATAAATATGATTTGTATCATTATGTTTATATTTACGTGACCAAAGTACTTTCGGCACGACTCCAAACATTGCTCCTCCATCTAAATGTGTATTCCCGCCTTTTAACCACGTTACTTTTATATCTCCAATTTGTAACTGTTCCATTACACATCCCCCTTTTTAATTAATCTTAACATAAAATTCTGATTATTTTAGGTGTAAAAAAACCTACGCATTACTGCATAGGCTCTGTACGATATTTTGCTTCAACTCGGTAAATACGATGACCTTTACTAGAGAATTTCTCTTCGTATTCAGTCATGATGTTACCTTCAAAGTCGCTGTTATGAAGATCTAAGCTTAAGTACGTTAGTAACATACCATACTCAGCCATACTCATAAGAGAATATTCAAATAAACCTTGGTTATCTGTTTTGAAATGAATTTCTCCGCCTTCTACTAACACTTCTTCGTAATTACGTAAAAATGTTTTATACGTTAAACGACGCTTCGTATGACGTTTCTTTGGCCAAGGATCTGAGAAGTTTAAATAAACGCGATCAATTTCACCTTTCGCAAAGAAAACTGTTAAATCTTCAGCATCTTTATTAATTAACTTTAAGTTTGGTAATTCTTCTTCAATTAATTTATCAAGTGCATCTACAACAACACTTGTGAATTTTTCAATTCCAATATAATTAATATGTGGATTCGCTTTCGCCATATCATACATGAAGCGGCCACGACCTGTACCTACTTCAATGTGAATTGGTTGTTCGTTTCCAAATACTTCTTTCCAGCTACCAGCGCGCTCCTCTGGGTTTCCGATTACGATATGTGAATATTCATTAATTCGATCCATTGCATACGGTTTATGTCTTAAACGCATAGATGTTTCCCTCTCTTTACATAGCTATTTTAAAGGAATAATTCCTTCTTTCTTTTTTAATCAATCTATCAAACAAAAAACCAAGTACGTACGAGCACTCGGTCCGTTTCTTTCAAGTATAAGATGTACCATTTTGATAAAAACTACATACAGCATTAAACATTCCATGACGAAACAGCTTTTTCTCTTACATTTGAAGAGAAAAACAATCGAAAGGATGATCCGTTCATGCCAATTAATCAACAACATCAATTAGAAGTGCTGAAAGATATTTTAGTCAACCACCAAAGTGATTGCTGCGGGACAGTTTCAGAATGCGAGCAATTAGAGCGCCTCATTCAATCGTTACTCGCAAACGATAATATAAGTAGTGACGCTAAAACAATGCTAAACGATGTATATTCTTATAGTCAATCGGGTAAATCTTCCTCTAATTTGGACAACCATATTTCCAATAATCAAGAACAACTTACTCAGTGGATTGCTGGAATGGACAATTTTTCTTAAGTATCATTCTGAAGCAAGTAGTTGCTGTAAATATTGATGCCAATATTCAGCTTCTGCTTGCTGTTTTTTTGTTGTATGCCATTGAATAGACAAAATCGTTTGTGCTATCACATACCATCTCATACGCCTAAGCAGCGATTCATCCATTTCAATATCATAGTAACCGAGCCACTCACTCCATTCCTGGCGCGGAATGTACCAATATAATAACATACCGAGGTCTAGAGCTGGGTCAGCAATTACAGCTCCATCCCAATCAATTAAAAACAATTCATCTTCATCCGACAATAGCCAGTTGTTATGATTTACATCACAATGGCATACAACGAATTCATTGTATTCAATAGCTTTTAATGAATCCATTAAATATTGAAGGCCTTGCTGAATTGTTTCATCATCCCTTATATCTCCTCTTAAAACGAGTTGCAGTTGTTGTAATAACTCTTGTGCGTGAAGCGGCTGCTTCCCAAGTCTTTGAATCATCTGTACAAGCGCTTTAGAGGAGTGTATTTTCTTCAAAAGTTTCGCAACACGTTCTAGTTTCATATCCTCTGGCTCTAGCTTCTGTCCCGGAAGCCATTTTTGAGCAGAAATTACATCACCATTCGTTACCCTTCTTGTCCAAAGTAATTTTGGAACAATTCCTTCTGCTGACAATACCGCTAAAAAGGGCGATGTATTCCGCTTTAAAAATAACTTCTGTTGTCCGTTTTGCGCAATATATGCATCGCCCGTTACTCCACCAGCCGGTACAAGACTCCACTCTTTTCCTAATAATTGTTCCAACCATTCCATATTCATTACCCGTTAACAAATCCTTATCTTTTATAGTTATGAAAAGAAAAACCGCAACATTTCTACACATGTTGTGGATTCATATATTTTACTGTAAATGAAAAGAAAAATTAGCCTAAGCCAAAAATCCTCTATTTTATTTTACAAAACCTGTCATAGAATGACAACTTATCAAAATCGTCACCTTTGTCAATTCTACATTTATTACATTCTCATCGTCAAGTAGCGATTTGTCACATTATCGTCAATATATACGTGCTAATTGGAGCGAGCTTAAGTTCCTTTCCTCTAAATGAAGAAATTGGCTCTATTTTCGCTTCGTTTTCGTTTACTAACACATGCCACGTTGCTTCTTTCGGAAGTTGCACAGTTTTAGCTTCTAAACCGCTATTAAATAAGACGATAATCTCTTTCCACGGCCCAAACGTTTCTGCATGCTCTAGGTGATATGCAAGTACTTCTGTAGATGTTTGTAAAAAAGTCATATGTTTTTTTATAAGGTCTGCGCTTTGTAATCGGAATGCCCCATGCTCTTTACGAATCGCAATTAAACCTTTTATATAGTTAACGGTCTCTATCTCTTTCTCTTTTTGATCCCAATCTAATTGATTGATCTCATCATTTGCATTATAACTATTTTCATTTCCTTTCTTCGTACGATAAAACTCTTGCCCTGCGTGTAAGAAAGGAATGCCTTGTGAAAGAATAACCATTGCGCTCGCTAACAGGTGACGTTTTTTCAAAATCGTTTCTGATTCTTCATTACTGCGCACTAGTTTATCCCACATCGTCATATTATCATGACATTCTACATAGTTAATGCTTTGCGCTGGCTCTAGAAACAGCCCTGTTTCTTTCATACTTAAAAGACTTCCTGCTGCAATATACTGCAAATGATTACAGTCTACATGCCCACCAAATGCAAAACCACGCTTATTTATATGAAATGTACTCCCTTTTATCCCATCACGAAATTGATCATTAAACTGCGCGATATGTGGCATTTTCTTCGCATTATTTAACGTTGCTTTTTCTTTGGCAGGAAGCGGTGTTTGTAAATCCCATCCTTCTCCTAATAACAAAGCATCTCGTTTTATGTTTCGCACTTCTTTTTCTATCATATTCATTGTATCAACATCTAAAATTCCCATTAAGTCGAATCGGAATCCATCGACATTGTATTCAGTAAGCCAATATAAAATAGACTCTACAATGAATTTCCTCATCATTTTCCGTTCAGACGCTATATCATTTCCGACTCCCGTCCCATTAGAAGGCATACCATCTTCACCATGACGAAAATAGTATCCTGGAACAAGCTTTTCAAATGATGATAGCTCTCTTTCATAAACATGATTATAGACAACATCTATAATCACCCTAATACCTTGTTCATGAAATGTTTCAATTAGTTGTTTGCACTCAACTATCCTGTTATACGGATCAGAGGGGTTTGTAGCATAATATCCTGTTGGTGCATTGTAATATAATGGATTATATCCCCAATTATAGGCGGACGAAGGATTCGCCTCATCTACACCACCGAAACAATATAAAGGTAATAGTTCAACATGTGTAACACCTAAATCTTTTATATGAGACAACCCTGTTAATGTCCCATTCCGTCCTGTTGTTCCCTCTTCCATCAATCCTTTATATGTTCCCTTTTGAATTACTCCACTATTTGGATGTATAGTCGCATCACGAATATGCAGTTCATACAATATGGCATCTGTCATTGATTGTAATATTGGTAATCCCTCTCGTCTTGTTACATTCGTTTTTTCTAAATTGATAACAACACCATGTTTTCCATTTACCGTCACCGACTTTGCATAAGGATCCACAGCTTCGTTCCATATTAAATTAATACAAACAAGAAATGTATAGCGTGCTCCGTCTAAATCACCTTGTAATGTTTGAATCCAAACTCCGTTTTCTCCCCTGTACATTTCATGATCGGTATATTCTTTATCGCTCTTATAAATTCTTACTTTCGCAAGCCTTGCAGTTGGGGCCCATACTTTAAATGTCGTTTCTTCTTTTTGATAAACAGCACCTAAATCTGTACCTTCGTAATAATACTTTTCATCGAAACTTTTTGTTCGAATAACAGCACCTATTTGTAAATCAGTTTCTTCATTCCGTTCATCTCGTACTGTATAATACTTCCCCACATCTAGCGGCTCTTCTATAAAGCACTCATACTTCGTTGCATCTGGAAGCGCAATAGTATGAGCAATCGGTAAATCTTTCACATTACTTCCTTCTTGCAAACGAAATGTCCGACTTGTTCCATACGCATGTGGGAGCAAAATTGTAATTTTATTCATTTCATCTAAATAGGCATCAAATGGACGTTTTACTTTCAACATAAAAAAATCACCATCATTCTCAAAGTTAAAATAAAGTGAAACTTTAATGAGCGAGAAAATTTCTCCATCCTCACTTATTATTAGCCTTCACCAATTAGGCGAGATAAAATGAGCTGCAAATGATAAGGCTTTTCTTATCAACAAGACTCTATACAGTAACTCCATTCTTCTCTATAGTATATTCACCTGCATAAAAAACGTTTTCAACATTCTATTTTTGTAATTTTATTTCAGCAATCGATTTATACTTCGGGGTTTCTTTCACGTGGGATTCGTATAAAGTAATTGTATCTGCTTGAAATGATATTTCAGGCACTTCTTTTATACTTTCTAAACGAAACTTTTCTTCTCCTATCCATTTACGAGCAACGGTAATATGCGGGTGATATGGGCGTGTTTCTAGAGAAAATCCATTTTCTTCACAAATGGCATGTATTTGCTTTTGCAACTGAAACAAATCGTGATTCTCACTTACCTTCGCCCAAAAAATACGAGGCTGATCTTCCCTACCAAACGTTGAAAAACCTTGTAATGTGAACGATAGTTCTTTTGTTTCTGCAATTGTTTTTAATCCATTCTTTATTCCCTCTAATTGTTCCCCCGTTGCACTCCCTAAAAATGAAAGGGTAATATGATAGTCTTCTTTATGTACCCATGAACGAAATTGTAATTCCTCTTGCATATCCTCTTTATAGTTAGACAGCATTTCTTTTATATGATTCGGTAACGTAATTGCGACAAAATAATGCAGTTCCATGTACATCTTCTCCTTCTTTTCTATTGTTGCTTTTCTTTCTTATCTCATTCAGGTAAAAAGAAGCCGCTCTCCAAAATAGAGAGCGGACATTATTTATATATCCATTACTTCGCTAATTCATGAATTGCTTGCGCGTAAATTGCTGTTGCTTTCAATAAGTCTTCAATTTCGATATACTCATCTTTTTGATGCGCAAGTTCTTCTTTTCCAGGGAATAGCGGGCCAAATGCCACACCAGCTTTTAATGAACGAGCATAAGTACCGCCGCCGATTGCTAATAGTTCTGCTTTTTCACCTGTTTGTTCTTCATACACACGTTGTAACGTACGGATTAATACGTGATCTTTATCGACGTGATGTGGGCGAGAATTAGAATAGTCAGCCACTTCAAAACCATGCGTACCAACATATTCTTTCAACTTCACAATTGTTTCTTCAAAGTTAGTTGTAACTGGGTAACGTACGTTTAGCCCTAAGTTACCACCGTTTTCTTTCGTATAAGAAATGCGACCGACATTCACTGTTAACGGACCGCTAATTTCATCTTTGTAAGCAATAGTAGCTTTTTCACCAAAAATATCACCAGTAAATGTTTCTGTTGCAAATGTCGCAAATGCAGTTGCTTTTCCATCAAGTGAAACTGTAGTTAAGAAGTTTGCTAATAATAAACCTGCATTTTCTCCTTTTTCAGGAGTAGATCCGTGCGCTGAAATTCCTTCTATTTGCAACGTCACTGTATTTCCTTCTATAGTCGATTTCCCTATTTTTTTAGCAGTTTGTAAATACTCTTCATATGCTACTGTAAGTGCATTTACATCTTCTCCTGTGATAACTGCTTCTGCAAAATCAGGAACCATATTTAAACGGCGCCCTGAATCAAATGAAACAAGTTCATATGTACCTTTTTTCTCTTCACTACCATTTTGCACAACTTGTATATCAGAAATTCCTTTTTCTGCATTAATAATTGGAAAGTCTGCATCCGGTGCAAAACCAATTGTTGGCATTTCTTCATTTTTAAAGTAGTGATCTACACATTTCCAATTGCTTTCCTCATCTGTTCCTATAATCATACGAACACGTTTTGAAAGAGGTAAGCCTAATTCTTCCACAATTTTCATTGCATAATATGCTGCCATCGTTGGGCCTTTATCGTCAATTGCACCACGTGCAAAAATCTTTCCATCGCGAATATCCGCACTATATGCGGGAGTCGTCCAGCCATCTCCTTCTGGTACAACGTCAACGTGACAAAGAATACCTACTAATTCTTCTCCTTGTCCCATTTCAAGATGACCTGCATATCCTTCTAAATTTTTAGAAGCAAAACCTTCAGCTTCTCCTTTATGTAACATGAAAGATAGAGCTTTTTCTACACCTTCACCGAATGGTGCGCCCTCTTTCGCAGATTCTTCTTCCCATACACTTTTAATTTGTAAAAATTGTTGTGTATCACGAATTAAATCATCTTTTCGTTTTGCAACTTCTTCTGTCCAATTAATCGCTGACATCACGCATCCATCCTTCACTATATTGTTTCTTTCATCATAACAAACAGAAATCTCTTATGCCATACACGAAAACTAAATACCGAACAATTGTAATATTTCAGATATTTCTTATTAGTTTTTCTTTTGTTTTTTCAAAAAAATTTGCAGGAATTTGGCGTTTTACGTAGAATTTTATGTGTTAGTTGACTGACCATATATACAATGTCAACTACCAATATTTTTCTATATGAATATTTGTTAAATTTCTGTAAAATTTAAGTAGATTAAAGCATGAATTTTATCATGTAGAGTACAATGGTAGTAACGACCTTCTTTCCTGAATGGGGTCAAAAAAACTAGTAGAGGAGTGGTTTTCTCTTGAAACCTACAACTACTCGTATGCTAACACGCATTAAATCAATTTATATGTACATCAATGAAAACGGAACGGTAACGACGAAAGACCTTGTAGATGAGTTCGGGATCACACCGCGAACGATACAACGTGATCTAAATGTGTTGCAGTTTAATGAACTCGTGTATAGCCCTTGCCGCGGTAAGTGGACAACAACAGGAAAGAAAGTGAGAATGACCTCATAACGAAAAATAATTGTATGGTAAATAAATACATACCCCTTTCTAATAATTAGAAAGGGGTCTTTTCTGCGCCTATAAAGGTACTACTTTTCAGTATCTACTTGATATGTTTTTAACATTTCTACTTCTTCATCTGTTAGCTCTCGGTATTGTCCAAGTTCTAGTTCTTCATCTAATACTAACGGACCCATCTCTGTTCTCTTTAGGTAGACTACTTTTTTTCCTACCGCTTCAAACATACGCTTCACTTGATGGAATTTCCCTTCCGTAATCACAAGCTCAATTTCAGAAATATCATCGCTTTTCAATATTGTAAGTGCACCTGGCTTTGTTTCATAGCCATCGTCTAAAATAACACCTTTAGCAAATTCTTTTACATCCTCTTCTGTTACTACTCCTGCAACGTGTGCATAATATTTTTTCGGCACATGCTTTTTCGGAGATAATAATTGATGTGATAACTTCCCATCATTTGTTATCAATAAGAAGCCTTCCGTATCGATATCAAGTCGTCCAACTGGGAACGGATCAAAGATTGCATCTTCTAATTCTAATAAATCTATTACTGTTTCATGATTATCATCTTCCGTCGCTGAAATAACACCTTGTGGTTTATGCATCATTAAGTAAACAAATTCTTTGTATTCCACAACTTCACCGTGAATCATAACTTCTTGCTCTTCTACATTTACATGAACTTTCGCATCTTTTACTGGCGTTCCATCAATTTTCACAACGCCATCTTTCAATAATTTCTTTACTTCTTTTCTACTTCCATATCCCATATTTGCTAATAATTTATCTAATCTCACGTTTTTCACCTTCTTTATTTATCATAGAAAAGGGGACGTAATTACGCCCCTCTTGATTTCAACTTTATTTTAAATCTACTACCAAGTTTACGTTGAATTTTATCTAATGCTTCTCCACCAAATACTCTTTCAAGTACTCCTGTGCGAATTGCTAACAATCCGTAAACAAGACCGCCAATACCTGCACAAATCGCAACTGTTATAAGAGCACCAATACGGCCATCAGGCGAAATCATGAAGGATAGAATCCATTGTGATAGTTTTACAGCAACGACCATTATAAGTGTCAGTACTGCAATTTGGAATGTTCTTTTATATACAACACCGAATGAATAGTGTGCGTATTTTTTAATTTGTTGATTTGTGTACCAAACAGAAGCTAAGAAACCAACTGCTGTCGCTAGAATTGCTCCTACTGTACCGAAATAACGAATAAAGATTACGTTACATACAAATTTCAAAATAACGCCCATTATAAGCGCAATAATCGCATGCTTCTGCTGGTTAATACCTTGCAGGATTGCTGCTGTTACTGTAAATAAAGCGAATAACAACGCAACTGGTGCATACCACATTAATACTTGTCCACCTAGTGGATCTGAATCGTAAAACGCAGTATAAATTGGATATGCAAGTGAAGAAATACCGACAACTGCTGGCAATGTTAAAAACATATTTGCCTGGAATGTTTGTGTAATTTGTAATTTCAAATAGCGGTATTGTTTTTCAGTAAATGATTTTGTGATTGCTGGTACAAGCGTTAAACTAAACGCTGTTGCAAGTGATACAGGAATCATAATTAACTTATGCGTCCACATTGTGAAAATACCGAGAGCTCGCTCTGCGATATCACCTTGACCAATCGCCTGCATAATTGAGTTAAATGTCAATGTATCAATTTGTTGATATAAAGGAATTGTTAACCCAATTACAACGTAAGGAATCGCATATGCAAATAACTCTTTAAACAATTGAACGGTGCTTACTGTTGATTCTGGTACAGTTTGTTCAATTAAATATTGATCCAAATATTTTTTACGTTTTAGCCAGTACCAAATTAACACACCGAGTGCTCCAACCGCTGAAACGAACGCAGCAAATGTCGCTACTCCAACTGCTGTTGCAACTGTACCGCCAAGTACTTTAATAACGATAAAACTACCTGCTAATAAAAAGACGATACGAATAATTTGTTCAATAATTTGTGAAACGGTAGTTGGTCCCATAGACTGGTGACCTTGGAAATAACCACGAATTAAACTCGCTGCTGGTACAACAATAAGCGCGAAACTTACAAGACGAATGATCGTCGTAACTTCTCCTACATTATTGTGTATACTTTGTTTACCAAGCATCGCTTCTGCAAACAATGGCGCCGTCATGTACAGTACTAGGAACGAAAGAACTCCTGTTACTATCATCATAACCATTCCCGAGCGGAACATTCTCCGGCTCGTTTTATAATCGCCAAGCGCATTATATTTGGAAACAAATTTTGAAACAGCAAGTGGCACACCTGCCGTTGCGATACTTAAAAAGATCGTATATGGAATGTATCCATATGTATAGAGCGTTCCGCCTTCTGTTCCTACTAATGCATGAAACGGAAAGACGTAAATCATGCCTAAGAACTTTACTAAAAATGTCCCTAGCGTAACAATAAGCGTTCCGCGCAGAAATTTCGAATCGGACATACAAAAATCCTCCTACATCTACATAAAGTGAAACTATAATTAGTTGGAGACTTCTCTCCTACTCCTTATTAGTTGAACCATTCGAGCATTTACAGGCTAACAGACTCCCTATTTACTTCTCCTAAATCTTGAGGTTTTAGTCTTATCGCCTACAAATGGCAGGATAGTGCTGAACTCTAACTTTTGTATTGTACCACAATTCTCTCATTAAGCAGTACTTCACTCTATTTTTCTTTTAAGGGAAAACATGCTATTCTTTTAGGCAGGAAATGTAGAAAATGAGGTCGATATATTATGCATTATGATGTTATTGTCATCGGCGGCGGTCCTTCTGGGCTAATGGCTGCAATTGGTGCTGCAGAAGAAGGCGCAAATGTCTTACTTCTTGATAAAGGAAATAAACTTGGGCGTAAACTTGCAATTTCTGGTGGCGGACGCTGTAACGTAACGAACCGTCTACCACTTGATGAAATTGTTAAACATATACCAGGAAACGGTCGCTTCTTATACAGCGCTTTTTCTATTTTTAATAATGAAGATATTATTACATTCTTCGAAAATCTCGGTGTTAAATTGAAAGAAGAAGACCACGGTCGCATGTTCCCTGTGTCAAACAAAGCACAATCTGTTGTAGACGCACTTTTAACACGATTAAAAGACTTAGGTGTAAAAATTCGTACAAATACGCCTGTTGAAACGATTGAATATGAAAATGGTCAAACAAAAGCAGTTATACTGCAAACAGGCGAAGTGTTAGAAACAAATCACGTCGTTATCGCTGTTGGCGGAAAATCAGTTCCTCAAACTGGATCTACTGGAGACGGATATGCTTGGGCTGAAAAAGCGGGTCATACAATCACAGAATTATTCCCAACAGAAGTACCTATCCTTTCAAACGAGCCGTTTATACGTGACCGCTCATTACAAGGTCTTGCTTTACGTGATATAAACTTAAGTGTATTAAATCCGAAAGGAAAAGCTATCATTTCTCACAAAATGGACATGCTCTTCACTCATTTCGGCCTATCTGGACCTGCTGCTCTTCGCTGTAGCCAATTCGTCGTGAAAGCACTGAAAAAGTTTAAAACGAATACAATACAAATGAGTATTGATGCATTGCCAGAGGAAAATAGTGAACAACTATTTCAGCGCATGCTGAAACAAATGAAAGAAGATCCGAAAAAAGGAATTAAAAACGTTTTAAAAGGTTATGTTCCTGAACGTTACTTCCTATTCTTATTAGAAAAAAATGAAATTGACGGCAGCGAACAAGCTGGACAAGTTTCTCACGAAAAGATTCGTGCACTTGTGAAAGACTTTAAAGAGTTTACTGTGAATGTAAATGGTACGCAGTCAATTGAAAAAGCATTCGTTACTGGCGGAGGTGTATCCGTGAAAGAAATTAATCCGAAAGAAATGTCTTCTAAATTTACGAACGGCTTATATTTCTGCGGAGAAGTTCTTGATATTCATGGTTATACTGGTGGCTATAATATTACATCAGCCCTTGTTACTGGTAGAATTGCTGGAACGACTGCTGGAGAAAACGCGAAAATGCAATATTAAAAAAAGAAACAGGGATTCCTGTTTCTTTTTTAATATTGCCATGAAATCATTATCGGCGATTTCTCAAATATATCGACTTACCGACAAGAAGCGACAAACATCTGCTCCATGTAACTTTCCATTGCTTTTTTGTTGCTTTATATACCTTAGTACCTTTATATTTTATATTGTTGAATATTTAAAAAGGGTAAGGGGAAAACAAATGAGAAAAAAAGTCATGATGTCTTTAATGTTAATGACGTTTCTTTCTGCGGTAGAAGGAACGATTGTTAGTACAGCAATCCCTCGTATAACGAGTGATTTGTCAGGCGTCGAACTTGTTAGTTGGGTATATGCAATTTATATGCTTGCAACAGCTGTTTCGACTCCAATATACGGAAAGCTCGCTGATTTATTTGGCCGTAAAAAAGTTTTACTGATCGGAGCTACAATCTTTTTAGTCGGTTCTGCACTTTGCGGAGTTGTTACATCGATGGAACAATTAATCTTCTTCCGCGCGCTTCAAGGTATCGGTGCTGGTGCTGTTATGCCAATCACAATGACGATTATTGGAGACTTATATAGCGAAGCGAAAGACCGCGCGAAAGCACAAGGTTGGATGAGTGCCGTTTGGGGTGTATCCGGTGTTATCGGACCGTTAGTAGGTGGATTTTTAGTTGATTCCCTTTCTTGGCGTTATATTTTCTTCCTAAACGTTCCATTCGGAATTATCGCTTGCTTAATGATTGCAATTTACTACAAAGAATCTATTAAACCTGCTAAGCATCATATCGATTATCTTGGTGCAACAGTCTTCTCATTAAGTACAATCGCTCTACTATATGCATTATTAACAGGTAGCAGTAAGCAAAACTGGGGAGACATGACAATTATCGGCCTATTAATCTTTGCCGCTATTTCATTTATTATTTTCTTATTCATCGAGAAGAAATCTCCGGAACCATTAATTCCGCTAGCACTTTTCTCTAACCGTACATTATCTACGATAAATATATTAACTCTTATTGCTGGCGCAATGATTATTAGTATTACAATGTACCTTCCAATTTGGAGCCAAGGTGTATTAGGGAAAAACGCTACAGAAGCTGGACTTATTTTAATGCCAATTCCTGTTATGTGGACATTTGGCGCTATTTTCTCTGGTAACTTAGTAGGCAAATTAAAAACGAAACAAATCATTTTACTTGGAGCTAGCATTTTATCAGTCGCTACGTTCTTATTATTTACACTATCAACAAATTCACCATCGTTCCTTATTTATGTAGCAGTCGGATTATTCGGCTTAGGAATGGGGCTTGTGACACCGATTTACATGGTAACAATTCAAGCAGCCGTACCAGCTCATACACGCGGAACAGCTGTTGGTTTAAACACATTTATTAATACATTTAGTCAAACGTTAGGTGCTGCAATATTCGGTACAATCTTCAATACGATGATTCACGCACGTGGTATTAAAAATCTTGATCTTGTATCTGGTGGACATGGCGGTACTACAGCAAACGTAGTAACCGAATCGCAATCTGCATTAGCATCAAGCGTACACGTCATTTATATGAGCACTTTCGTATTAGCAGTATTTACATTAATTATCGCTTGGCTCTTATTAAAGCCAGCTACACAAACAAGTGAGCAACAATAAAAGGATGACCATTTTGGTCATCCTTTTTATTCTTCATTCTCCACAATATGTTTCAGCATGGATAATTTATTATCCCAAAAACGTTCATAATACGAGAGCCATTGTTGTAATTCTTCTAATGGTTCTGGATGCAAACGATATATCTTCTCTCTTCCGCTTTTTCTTCCACTTACTAAATTCGCTTCTGAAAGAATATGAAGGTGCTTTACAACCGCAGTACGACTCATCGGAAAATGATCCGTTATTTTGGAAATCGGTAACTCTTTGTCACTTAATAACCGTATTACTTCTCGGCGGGTTGGATCAGCAATTGCTTGAAATACATCATATTTCGCTGCTGACGAGGACACTTAGCCTTCGACAACCTTTTTCAGTTTTTCATTTACAATCGCTACCCAACCACCGCTCATTCTATCGCGAATAATAGAGCTCTTCGCATTTGCTTTCGGAAGAATTTCATCAGGATGTTTCCAGCCGCCGTGAATTAACGTAAATTCTGTTTTGTTATCTCCTAAGTCTTTCAAATCAAATGAAACAACCCAGCCATCTGTATCCCATGAGAAAGATAAATGGTTTGGTTCATCAATTTCTAATACTTTACATGGTGATGGCCCAAATGGTGATTGCACATGAAATTCATGTCCTACCTCTAATACAAAATCATTTGGCATAAACCATGACGCAATCCCTTCTGCAGTTGATACTACACTCCATACCTTTTGAATAGACGCGTTAAAAACGATTGTTTGTTTAATATCATTTAATGTATTTTGTTGTTCCATTTTCATTCTCCTTTACTCGGCGTTACAACATAACACCTTTTGGTTATACTTTGATAATATAACACCTTTTAGTTTCATGTCAACGCTAATTCTTTTACTGTTGAGAAATTCTCAACATTTTTTCAACAGGACAAACACCCTCTTAGCATTTCCTCATAATATACTCACAAAGGCAATACAAAATAAAAACTTCTCTCAACATGAAACTCCATCATTCATATTGAAAGAAGCGCCTTACTTATATCATGCGTACTTCGTCTCTCCTCCTTCCCTCAAGGGACAATACGCGAGATATGACAAAGTCAGAAGGAATATGCCCACCATTTGAGTAGGTAGTTATTTCTCTTCTCCTCAACATTTCCTCAGGAGCGAAATGACTACCGACTCACTTTTTTCAAACAAAAATAAAAAGGGGATGAAAGCTATGTTCTATTGTATTAACTGCTCTGATATTCACCATGAAAAACATCCAAATGATAAAGTATTCAAAAACGGTTTTTATATTGATCCATTTTTAGGTGATCGTTATCACCTTGGTATGTGTAAAGATGCCCAAAACCATGAAACAGGGGAGCCTCTTTTAACGACAAAGAAATTAGGCACAACCCAATCTATTATGAACGTATTACCGACACATGTTGTCCCAACATAAAACATAAAAAAGAGCTGGGTGAGCCAGCTCTTTTTTATGCTTTATAAACGATCATTGCTGAAAAACAATAAATTTGGTTTTCATCGTCGTTAATAGAAACACCAACTTGATACTTAATATCTACAAAGTTGCTATCATCAATCTTTTTCAAAAACACATTCACAGCGTCTTCTAAGTCTTTTTCGTGACTTTCATCAAATACTTTCACACGAATCATGTTAACACCGTCCTAGATCGCAGCCCTCCGCCGCTTGATTATTGCCACGGTGCGTATCTATGATGCGATAAAACTTTCCATTCTCATATATATATCCGTCTTCTAACACATATTCTTTATCTTCAGTATAGACATAAAACTTACCTATCATAAATTTACTCGTATATAATTCCAAATAATTTTGTCTAAATTTAGCTACAACTTTATTTGTAATATCAATTTTTATTGTGCGCCCCACCTTCTCTCCCTCCTTTGCAAAGAACGGATTTAGGTATATTGTATTAGCGCTTTTACATTTTATGCTTAAAAATAAGTGGATATGCCTTCTTTCTTCACCTGTACTATTTTTCTAAAAAAATCACGATAAATAAGGTCCCCAAAAAAAACATAAAAAAGCACTTTATCTTATTGACTCGAATATAAATATTATGTTATTATATAAAATTTGACATTTTTACATACGTATGCTATCATTAAAAGTGGTTACCACATATGGAGGTGGATGATTTGTTTCAAATTGGTGATAAAATCGTTTATCCAATGCACGGTGCAGGAATCATTGAAGCAATTGAAGAGAAAGAAATATTAGGTACTTCACGTCAATATTGTGTGATACGCATCATTAGTAAAGATATGCAAGTAATGCTTCCGATGGATCAATTAAAAAAATCGGGTATTCGTTATATCGTTGATCGAGGTACGTTAGATGATATACTTCTTGAATTTCAAAACGGGGAGTCAGACCCATCACTCTCATGGAAACAAAGATATACAATGAATATGGAAAAAATGAAAAATGGCAATTTACAAGATAGCGCAGAAGTTGTTCGGGATTTACTTCGCCGCAATAAAGAGAGAACTTTAAATGCGAGTGAAAAACAAATGCTAGATAATGCACGAAAAATGATGATTAGCGAAGTCGCGCTCGTACAAAATGTTACTGAACATCAAGCAACAGAATTTCTTCAAGATACAATTAATCACTAAATTTAAAATAGCTGGCCGCTATTTTTTTTTGTAAAAAAAGGACGAAGAGTTTTATCTCTTCGTCCTTTTATATTACCCACGCCCAGCTTGAAACGATGGATATAACGTCATTCCACCATCTGCAAATAGCGTAATGCCCGTTACATAACTCGCCTCTGAAGAAGCGAGCCAAGTTGCTACTGCTGCAATTTCTTCAGGGTTTCCAATATAGCCCATCGGTATCATACTTTCTACGTCAGCACGTTTTTTAGGATCAGCAAACTTTTCTGCATTAATCGGCGTATTAATTGCACCTGGTCCAATATTATTTACTCGAATACCTTTTGGCGCATATTCTAGCGCTAACGTTTCTGTCATCAGTTTAATACCACCCTTACTCGCTGCATAGTGCACAAATAGTGGCCACGGAATTTTCTCATGAACACTAGACATATTAATGACAGAACCTTTAATATCATGTTCTACAAAATATTTAATCGCTTCACGACTTCCTAAAAAAGCACCTGTTAAATTTGTATTAATTACCCTATTCCAATCTTCAAGCGGCATTTCATGCGACAGTACCGCGTTTTCTATCCCTGCATTATTAATCATAACGTCAAGCGTACCAAACTCTTTCACAGCAGATTGAATGAGATTCACAACATCTGATTCGACGGTTACATCACCTTTTACAGCAATCGCTTCGCCGCCTACCTTTTTAATTTCTTCTAACACATCATTCGCTTCTGATTCTCGTGAGCGATAATTAATAACCACTTTCGCTTTTTCCTTAGCAAACCTCACTCCCATCGCTCTTCCAAGACCAGTTGCTGATCCTGTAATAACGACAACTTTCCCTGCTAAATCACTATACATTTCCATACCTCCTTTAACTTTTGGCTATACCTAACATAATTCCGGCTGCGATAATAAAAACAATACCGACAACGATACCCGTTAATTGACGTTTCGTTTTCTTTTCACCTAATATAAGGATCCCACCAAGCGTGGAAATAATAATTCCCATTTGCGATAGCGAGAAACTTGTTGCGACTCCAACACGCGGCTGCGAAATGAATAAAAACATATTTCCAGCTGCCCAAATTAATCCTGGAATAATATTTCGGATTGCATATTTATTAAATGGATGATGTTTAAAGGTAAGCAAAATCCCACCTAACACCATACCAACTGCTTGTGGCAACAGAGCTGACCAACCATCTACGTTAAATAGTCTAATCACTACTACGTAAACTAAATAGCCGACTGTTGAAATTAATAAAATTACGATACCTCTTTTAAAGTTTGCTGCTTGCTCTGCATTCTTTTCTTCTTCACTTTGAAGCGATGTTAAAATAACACCGATAATAATACAAACGAGCGCTAAAATCCCAAGGACGACCGATATTGTCGTGGACCATTCATGAAATACGAT
The DNA here is from genome assembly GCF_051781745.1 of Bacillus cereus group sp. Bce019. Lineage (NCBI taxonomy): Bacteria > Bacillati > Bacillota > Bacilli > Caryophanales > Bacillaceae > Bacillus > Bacillus cereus group sp. Bce019. The sequence goes on along the minus strand of NZ_JBPWJX010000009.1, from coordinate 156,380 downwards.
AACGCCAAATAAAGTCGTCGCGACTAATTGAAGTCCTGTTGAAATTGGCATCGTCCTCGAAACACCCATTAAATCAATACTTTTCAATTGATTTGCCTGACCAAGCGCCCAAAATAAACCTGACACAACTCCAACTCCGATAACGGTAGGTGTTAATACTGGCTTCATAAAAATATAAACAACAATTGAGAAAATAAGTGCTCCAAACGTTGTTCCGAGCGTTTGACTATACGGTCCCCCGCCCAGTTTTACGTTAAATAGCACAATACTTCCCCAAAATATAGCTGGTAAAATCGCTAAAAATATATCCATCACTCATTACCTTTCTTTACTAAATGCATAGGTTATCACTCTAAGTCATTAGAGTGAGCTTTTATTTTTTCTTTTTCCCGTTCACAAACTTTTTCTGCAATAGCGTCAGAAACATTCTTTTCTCGCTCCACTTTCTTTATCTTTACGTGATCTAAATGGTCTTCCAAAGTAAGCGTAACTTTATCGTTCGGGGGATTATGCGCTCCTTGAAATGTAAGAAATTGTAGCTTCACTTCATACCTAGGAACAAATTCATCTTTCTTGCCGAGACGCTTTATATTTATGACTGAAGCACATTCATATTGATCTTCTGTCACTTGTCTAATAACTGAATAGTACCTATTTGATAATGCACTCTCTAAAAGCTGTTCTCTTGATTCTTTCGCGAAAGAATCACTTGGAGAAGAGAAAAAAGACGCACATAGCATTGTCATAATTACACATATTTTTTTCATAATTCCCTCCTTGTTCTATAGATTAGTGTTCTCAAAACTGCCATAAAAAAACGACTTTCCCTATATAGGAAAGTCGTTTTAATGAATCCAATATTAACCACCGCTCACTGGTGGGATTAGTGCAACAACATCACCAGATTGGACCCTGTCATCTTCATTTGCATATTCTTCATTAATCGCAACCATAATTGGCTCTGAAACTGGTACATTATATTCGTTCGCAACAACATCTTTTAACTGTGCAACCGTAATATTTTCTTTCTCTATTTGTAATTCACTTGTCCCTGCTTCTTCTTGCAAGTGCGCAAATAACAATACTCGAATCATACTTATAGCTCCTTCCCAGGCTCTCCCGCCGGATATGGTGTTTTTTCTAATTGATCACCAATCCATGAGTCACCATCTTCCCAAAACTCCTTTTTCCAAATCGGAACAATTTGTTTTATGCGTTCCATAATATATTCGTTCGCTTCATAAGCCGCTTTACGGTGTGGTGTTGAAACAGCAACAACAACCGCTATATCAGAAATTTGCAACGTACCGATGCGATGTGTAATCGCAACGTGTGTACCTGGCCATTTCTCTTTCACTTCTAATCCGATTTTCTCTAGCATCTTTTCTGCCATCGTTTTATAAGCGACATATTCTAAGTATAATGTACGACGCCCTTTCGTAAACTCTCTAACCGTTCCAATAAATGTTGTAACAGCACCGCATTCACGTCGAATTACTTTCTTCGTTACCTCTTCAATCGAGATTTCTGTATCAATTACTTCATAATATGTATTTGTCATTTCGCACTCCTAACCGTTTGTAAAAACCAGTCTATGTACAACTCTTCTTCTGTTATATGAAATACTTTATATTCTTCTCGTATATTTACTGGGACATCATACCACGTAATAACCGCCACTATATTTTCTACTTTATGTAAAAGCTCAGCATCTTCCGCAGAACGAAGTAACACTACTTTCGGGTAGTTCTCTTTTTTATAGCCCTCTATTAAAATTGTATCCACTTTAAAAAACTCATATAAGCGAATAATTTCTTGCAAGGACCATTTCTTTCTTAGTGAAGAAAGTGAAAGTAATCCAGCACCTTCTACACTACTTACGACAGCACCAGCTTTACGGTGTCTTTCGCTATCTTTTTGCGCTACTTCTGGAAAACCTCCGTGCCCGTGATGTTTAATTGTAGCAACTTTCATTTCGCTTTCTGCTAATGCATGCACAATTTTCTCTACAAGTGTCGTTTTTCCGCTATTTTGATACCCTACTATTTGTAAGATTGAAGGGGCTTCACCCATGGCCACTCACATCCCTCAGAGTGCTCTAACAATAATACGGATACTTTCATTCCGGTCTCAAATCCTCTCGTTCCTCCGGGTAACACGATAAAAGCATTCGCATCTGCAAGTGAAGATACCGCACTCGATTTATCTAAACCAACCGGCATCGCTTGTAACGCCCCATCCACAATTGTTACGTTCGCTCTTACGAAACGAGTAAATGGATTTGGCTTCGGAAAATCTTTTTGTAAAATAGCATCCGCTCTATATACGTGAGGTTCCTTCGCATACAAATACGTTTTTATAATTGGATGCACAAATAATTCAAAGCCTACATAACAAGCAGACGGATTTCCTGATAAACCAAAGAGTAACTTTCCATCAACTTCAGCTACTGTCGTTACACTTCCGGGCCTCATGGCTATCTTATTAAAGAGTACATTTGCCTGTAATCTTTCATAAATAGCTGGTAAGTAGTCATAATCTCCTACTGATACACCGCCTGTTGTAATTAAAATGTCGACCTCATCCATCGCTGATTGAACAGCTGTAAAACATGCATCTAACTCATCCGCGAGTTGACCATAATAACGAACTTTCCCGCCAGCTTTCATAATTTGAGCTGCGATCATATACGAGTTACTATTTCTAATTTTCCCCGGTTCTAACGGCTCATGTACTTCTAATAATTCACTTCCTGTCGTTACAATACCGACAACAGGCTGTTTTACAACTTTCACCGTGCTATATCCAAACGTTGCTAGTAAGGCCGCAACACCTGGATTAATTGCAACACCTTTCTTAACGAGAACTTGATTTTGTTTTATATCTTCTCCTTTAAACGACACATTGTCACCGTTATTAAAAGGGCGTTTTAACTTCATATATGTTTTCCCGTTCTTCTCAAACCCTTCTGTCAGCTCTAGCATTACGACTGCATTGCAATCTTCTGGAATAGCTGCTCCTGTCATAATGCGAATTGCTTCAAAAGCTCCTACTTCCTCTAAAAAAACGGAACCCGCCCCGATTTCTCCTATTACTTCAAATTCAACTGGATTCTCTTGAGTTGCTTCTTTCGTATCTTCTGCTCGAATGGCGAAACCATCGTAAGGGGAACGATCAAAATGAGGAACGTCATGATCTGAGACAACATCTTCCCCGAGAATTCTCCCGTAACTTTCCGTAATAGAAATTTCTTCTACTTCACCATGCTTCGCATATTTCATTACCCGTTCTACTGCCTCAGCAACTTGAATTGGAATTCGTTTTTCTACCATCGTTTCTCACCTCATATTTGCAATTTTTTTTATCTCGATTAAACTTTATATATTCAATAGAAATTACTTCAAGGAGGAATTCCATGTCTTCATTTACACATTTCAATGACCAAGGACGCGCAAAAATGGTTGATATAAGCGACAAAAAAGCAACCGTTCGAACAGCAATTGCGTGCTCTAGCATTGTCGTTACGAAAGAAATTTACGATAAAATCTCTCACAATGAAATTGGGAAAGGTGACGTATTAGCAGTTGCGCAAATCGCAGGCATTATGGCCGCGAAACGTACTTCTGATATTATCCCAATGTGCCACCCTTTATTATTAAAAGGTGTTGACGTTTCTTTCGATTGGAAACAATCAGAAGAACAATATCGTTTACTCATTGAAGTAAAAGTTAAAACAGAAGGTAGCACCGGTGTTGAAATGGAAGCTTTAACAGCTGCTTCCGCTACCGCTCTTACTGTGTATGATATGTGTAAAGCTGTCGATAAAGGTATGATTATCGGTGAAACGTACTTACTTGAAAAAACAGGTGGAAAAAGTGGAGATTATACGAGAAACTCATAATCCTCTCTCCGTTGAGCCTAAAGGGTTTCCTTTAGGTTCAACCTATATATCTTGCATATAAACTTTTCGCTACATTCATATCATTCGTCCCATGAATGAACGCCCTGCCATCTGTAAATAAAACAAAACGATATTCTTCTACCGGAAATGATAATAAATAAGGTGTCGCCTTTATCTCTACGCTTCTTTGTAAGCGTTTTTTAATTTCTTCTAAATTAAAATTCTTCCGCACACCCGGGCGAATTTGTACTGTATTCCGCCCACATAACACTTCTGTTTTCGTTTGTCCTTCAAATGTTAAACTCGGATATGTACGTAACCTTCCGCAAGATAAACAAGTATCTTTTTTCTGCCTATTCACTTTAAATGCCATCTGTTGATTATTCCAAAGATCAAACGATAACATCGTTTCACGAAGCGCACCAAAGTCTTCTACTAATATTTTCAGCGCTTCCGTAATTTGATGCGCAACTACTAATTGTACTGCCGGTTGTATAATACCAGCTGTGTCACATGTTGCACCGCTCGCTGGATGCTCCATTAAACAGCGAAAACACGGTGTTTTCCCTGGTAAAATTGTATACGTTACTCCGTAGCTTCCGACACACCCACCATATATCCACGGAATATTATACTTTTGTGAAATATCATTAATAAGAAGACGCGTTTCAAAATTATCTGTCGCATCTAATATTAAATCTACATCATTCACTAATTCTTCCATTTCTTGCACCGTTACATCCGTCACAACCGGATTTATTTCCACCTCAGAATTAATCGCTTTTAAATGTTCTGCAGCCGCTATCGCCTTCGGTTTATACTGCTTTGCATCTTCTTCTGTATATAGTTGTTGTCTTTGTAAATTACTCCATTCTACATAATCACGGTCAGCAATCGTTACTTTTCCAACACCTGCTCTAACAATCGCTTCTGCATTTGCCGCACCGAGAGCACCAGCACCAATAATAAGCACATGCTTCTCTCTTATTTTTCTCTGTCCTTCTTCTCCAACACCAGAAAATAATATTTGTCTTGAATATCGCTCCTGCATGCGATAGCCCCCTTTCTTATCCTCCTATATAAGACATTTCGATTTTCGGACGATTTTTTGCACTTTCTTCTGTTCGTTCATCCGAATACCTATCTTTTCTATTCATCCATACATCTTGTATAACACTTAATAACTCCTCATCCGAAAGATTTCCTCTAAGAAGTTCTCTTACATCCAAACCCTCTGTCGCAAATAAGCACGTATAAAACTTTCCATCTGCCGAAATTCTCGCCCTCGTACAAGAGACACAAAATGACTCAGAAACAGATGTAATAAAACCAACTTCAACATTTGTTCCAACGTACCGATATCGCTTCGCAACTTCACCAAAGTAATGCGCTTCAGCTGGCTCAAGTGGATCCATCTTATGAATCATCTCAATCAATTCTCGTTTTGTAACGACTTGATCAAAATTCCACCCATTTGTACTACCAACATCCATAAACTCAATAAACCGAAGCGTGATTCCTTGCTCTTTAAAATACGCAGCCATCGGAAGTACTTGATGATCGTTCATCCCTTTTTTCACAACCATATTTACCTTTACTTCCAGCCCCGCCTCTTTAGCTGCTATAATTCCCTTAATTACCGGTTTCGTATTAATATTTCGACCATTAATATTCTTAAATATGTCGTCATCTATTGCATCTAAACTAACATTCACTCTATGTAATCCAGCTTCTTTTAATGCCTTCGCTTGTTTCGTTAAATGTACAGCATTTGTCGTTAACCCTATATCTATTAGCCCATCAATTTTCACAAGACGTGCAATAAGTTTTGTTAAATCTTTACGAAGTAGTGGCTCACCGCCAGTAATTCTAATTTTTCGTACACCAATGTTAACAAATAATTTTGCCAAACGCTCAATTTCATCAAAAGTTAGTAAAAACTCATCTTTCAAAAAAGCATAATCTGACCCAAATATTTCCGCTGGCATACAATATGTACATCTAAAATTGCAACGATCAATGACAGATATACGTAAATCTTGAAGTGGGCGTCCAAAAAAATCTTTAACCATCTCCTGCATCGCCACCCTCCCTTTCTGCCAAATTTCTTTCTTTTCATTCTATTATAATATATTTTCGAACTGCGATGTTTTTGCTCAAGAGAATAATGTGAAACTTTAAATAATTAGAGGGGATCCACTCCCCTGGTTAACGAGGTTTACTTACAAATACAAAGATAAAAAAACCTTGAAACATAAAAGTTTCAAGGTTTTCTGCTTATTAACTTAATCTAATAATAGTTAGAGTAGCCCCTGGCGTTGCTGTAGATAATGTAGCTACTGCAACTACTCCAAATAACTGTAAGCTAACAGCGGCTCCAGCAGGCAAGTTAGCAATTATTGTGGCACTAAATGAGCCAGTAGCCACTGCGGGGGAGTTTATCGTTCCCGCAAGCGGACTGCCATTTACAGTTATACGAGAACTTACAAGTAATCCTGCCGTTAAATTAATTGTATAAGCTATATAATAGTTTCCTGCATTCGCAACTGTAAATACAGTATTTCCACCACTAACGGTTATTCCTGGTCCAATATTTTGATTGTTTGGTAACGGAATATTCGTGCCACCTAACAAAACAGAAATAACACTTCCTGATGTATTATTCGCAAACGCATACGTTGCAGTTGTACTGACTCCGGTCACCCCGGTCACTCCTGTGGCTCCGGTTGCTCCAGCTCCGGTTGGACCAGTTGGACCTTGGATTCCTTGTGAGCCGGTTGGACCTGTATCTCCCGTTGGACCTTGAATTCCTTGCGGGCCTTGAATTCCTTGTGGGCCTTGAATTCCTTGTGGGCCTTGAATTCCTTGTGGACCTGTCGCTCCGGTTGCTCCTGTAACTCCCGTTGGACCTTGAATTCCTTGCGGGCCTTGAATTCCTTGGGGACCTTGTGCTCCGGTTGCCCCCGTTACTCCTTGGATTCCTTGGGGACCTTGAATACCCTGTGGACCGGTTGGACCTATCTCTCCTTGAACACCTTGGATTCCTTGCGGGCCCTGTAAACCCGTCACTCCGGTTGCTCCTGTTGTTCCTGTCACTCCAGTTGAGCCTGTCGCCCCAGTATCTCCTGTTACTCCTGTCGGGCCAGGTGGTCCACCTGATGGACCTGTCACTCCTGCCGGACCTGATGGCCCCGTTGGGCCGGTCGGTCCTGCTGGTCCTCCTGACGGGCCAGTCACCCCTGTTGGACCGGTTACTCCTGTTGGACCGGTAGTTCCTTCTCCCGTCGCTCCGGTTGCCCCCGTATCTCCTGTTGCTCCCGTCGGACCTTGCACTCCTTGAATTCCTTGTGGTCCTTGCACTCCTTGTGCACCTGTTGCTCCTTGAATCCCTTGTATTCCCTGCACTCCTTGTGCGCCCATCGGACCTGTTGGACCAATCGCCCCTTGTATTCCTTGCACTCCTTGGGGCCCCTCTGGACCGGTTGCTCCTATTTCCCCTTGTATCCCTTGAATTCCAGTTGCTCCTTGTGCTCCAGTTGCTCCCGTTATCCCTTGCACACCTTGTATTCCCTGTATTCCTTGTGGACCTTGTGGGCCGGTTGCTCCTTGCACTCCTTGAATGCCTTGTATCCCCTGAGGACCCTCTGGACCCGTTGCTCCAACTGGCCCTTGAACACCTTGTATTCCTTGCGGGCCCTGCAGTCCCTCTGGGCCTTCTGGACCTGTTGGTCCTATCTCTCCTTGTATCCCTTGGATTCCAGTTGGACCTTGTGACCCAGTCGGACCTATGTCACCTTGCGGACCTTGGATTCCCTGTGGGCCTTGTGCTCCTGTTCCCCCTGTCGCTCCTTGGATTCCTTGAGAACCTTGTGGGCCTTGAATTCCTTGTGGACCAGTTGGACCTATGTCGCCTTGTGGGCCTTGAATCCCTTGCGGACCTTGATCTCCTGTGGCCCCCGTTACTCCTTGAATTCCTTGGGGACCTTGAACACCTTGTGGCCCTGTTGGACCTATCTCTCCCTGCACACCTTGGATTCCTTGCGGACCCTGTAAACCCGTCACTCCGGTTGCTCCCGTTTCTCCTGTCGCTCCTGTCACTCCAGTTGAGCCTGTCGCCCCGGTTGCTCCTGTCGGGCCAGGTGGTCCACCAGATGGACCAGTTACTCCCGCCGGACCTGATGGCCCCGTTGGGCCGGTCGGTCCTGCTGGTCCTCCAGACGGGCCTGTTACCCCTGTTGGACCAGTTACTCCTGTTGGGCCTGTAGTGCCTTCCCCTGTCGCCCCAGTTGCTCCCATATCCCCTGTTGCCCCCGTCGGACCTTGGATTCCTTGAATTCCTTGTGGACCTTGCACTCCTTGTGCACCCGTCGCTCCTTGAATTCCTTGTACTCCTTGCACTCCTTGTGGCCCCATCGGACCGGTTGGACCAATCGCCCCTTGAGCACCTTGCACTCCTTGTGGCCCCTCTGGACCCGTTGCTCCTATTTCCCCTTGTATCCCTTGAATTCCAGTTGCTCCTTGTACTCCTGTTGCTCCCGTTATCCCTTGCACACCTTGTATTCCCTGAATTCCTTGTGGGCCTTGTGGGCCTGTTGCTCCTACCGGTCCTTGAATGCCTTGTATCCCCTGTGGACCCTCTGGACCCGTCGCTCCAACTGGCCCTGGCACACCTTGTATTCCTTGCGGGCCCTGCAGTCCCTCTGGGCCTTCTGGACCTGTTGGTCCTATATCACCCATCGGACCTTGTATCCCTTGAACTCCCTGTGGCCCTGTTTCTCCTGATGGCCCTGGTACTCCTTGTATACCTTGTGGACCTTGATCTCCTGTGACCCCTGTTACCCCTTGTGGCCCTATAACCCCCTGTATACCTTGTGGACCTTGATCTCCTGTTGCTCCCGTTGCCCCTTGAATACCTTGAACTCCTTGTATTCCTTGTTCACCAGTTACTCCCGTCGGACCAGGAATACCTTGAATACCCTGCGAACCTTCTGGACCTGTTGGCCCAATTGGTCCTTGAATCCCTTGGATTCCTTGCAAGCCCTGTGCTCCCGTACTTCCAGTCGGACCTGTACTTCCCGTTGCTCCTGTTACCCCTGTACTTCCTGTAGCCCCAGTATTCCCCGTTGCTCCAGTCGCACCTGTACTTCCACTCGGTCCACCACCTGGACCTGTCGCACCAGTCGGCCCCGTCGGACCAGGAGGTCCTCCAGATGGTCCAGTTATTCCAGTTGGACCTGTTATTCCAGTCGGGCCCGTTATCCCCTGACCAGTTGCTCCAGTCGCTCCGGTTGCACCTGTATTTCCACTCGGTCCTGGTGTTCCTTGTATCCCTTGTGCTCCTTGTATTCCTTGTGGACCAGTTGCACCCGGTAACCCTTGGACGCCTTGAATTCCTTGAGATCCCTCAGGTCCCGTCGCTCCAATTGGCCCCTGTAATCCCTGTATCCCTTGTATACCTTGTGCCCCAGTCGCTCCCGTTGGACCAATCGGACCTTGTAGCCCTTGCACACCCCCCGGTCCTGTCGCTCCAGTTTCTCCTTGTGGTCCTCTCAATCCTTGTGGCCCCTGCTGTCCTTCTGGTCCAGTTGCACCTATTGGACCAACTGATCCTTGTATCCCTTGCACACCTTGAGGTCCTGTCGGGCCCATCTCCCCCATCGGACCTTGTAATCCTCTTGGTCCTTGAGGTCCTGTTGGGCCTTGTGGACCGGTTGGACCAGTAATCCCTATACCTGTAAATCCAGTTGGAACGGGTGGGAAAGTAGGCCCAATAAGTTCTGGTGGAATTCTAAAATTAGAGCTTAACGAATTTTGCTTCCGATTATTATCACGATTCTTCACACTTTCACCACCTACAAACCGTCTTTTTCATAATAAATAAGCCTCTTCTTAATCTATTTACAAAAATAATTTCCAAGACTATTTTTATTTTAAATAATAAAAACTCCCTTAATTCCTTAAGGGAGTCCTGCAATTGAATCCATATTATCTGTATTAGGGACAGCTTGTGCTATACCCGATGTATTTACACTTTGCCCCATATTTGTTCCTGTTACAGTACCAGCAGGAGTGCCTCTTGTATATGTTGTCGTCACCGAATCACCTGGCTGTAAACAAAGCTTCGTCTCCGTCCCTATTACTGTAACAACATCAATCCAAGTGCACCCCATTGAACCACTATATGATTTCGAAGCAGTAAATGAAGTATCACTCAAATTATCACCGGTAAATATATTCCCAGTGTTATTCACAATAACAAATTCTTTTATATGAGCAGGCATAATTACACTCTACCTTTCCTCTATGAACCTAATGTACGTGTACTTGTTGCTAACGGCGGAAGAAACACTGATGTTCTAATGACTGCTTCTGGCTGTCTTTTCCCATTTAAAAAAATAGCCGCACTCGACCCTCCAGCACCTGCATATACTTTTGCTACAGCTAAAGGCGAGATATCATAACAGTCGCCGACATTAACAGCTCCTGTATTATTCATAATTTTTACTTTACGCAAATTAATCCCCATTTACCCCTCCTCCTTTTTATACTGTATGCAAAAGAAAAAAACTTGAAACAGACTCGTTTCAAGTTTTTAACTATTAACTATTTCGTTTCACCTTCATATTGAAGCATACCGCCAACCATATTCACTGTTTTAAATCCTTGCTCATTTAAATAATGACATACATTTTCACTGCGCATTCCTGAACGACAAATAAAGATATATTCATTCTCTTTATTAAAGAAATCTACTTTATGTGGGATATCGCCCATTTTAATATGTACAGCTTCTGGAATCTTTCCTGCCGCTACTTCTTCATCTTCTCTTACGTCTACTAAAAATAACGTTTCTCCATTTTCTAAACGCTCTTGTACCTCTTCTGTAGTAATCGTTTTAACTTCTGTCATATGTAGTTCCTCCTTATATACAATAAAACCTTTAGTTTCTTTTTCACAAACATTCTCTACCAATTTTAGCACGCAAAAGAAAGAACGCAAAGAATCGAAAAACTATTTCTCAATTTTCTCGCAAAACTTATTCTTTACAAACATAACTCTTGCATTGTATCCTCAATATACTTGTCTTATGAAAGGAGCCAATGAAAATGACACTTTCCCTTTTCATAATGGGCATCATTTTCTTAATCGCTGCAATTATTACTCTTAGTATGAAAAATACTAAAAAAATAAAATCACCCCAAGAAATGTCATTCTTATTTCTATTGCTTAGTATCGCATTCTTCGGTATAGCAATTGCCACATATATTTTCCGTCTACAAATCATGTAAAAAAAGGTGCCTACTACAAACATTGCACCTTTTCCCCATCATTTGTCTTCTAAACAAAACTAGATACTTTCCGATTTAAAAATTCATAAACTTTCTTTTCAAATAAATGAATATCAAATGCTCCCGCCATATGCCCATTTATACTTTCTATCTCATACACTTCCGCATACTTCCCTTGTTTTTGCAAAATATCTACCATTTTATAGTTGTAACGAGACGGCTGAAGCAAATCTTGTTTACATGGAATCATAAGTACATTCGCTTCTATGTTAGAAAGAGATTCTTCTAATGAAGAAAAACCATGTGCAATATCATGCAATAAAACTGCCTTTGCAGTATACATCCATGAATTTGCATCTACTAACTCTATACTTCTATATGTCGCTTTATTTATCTCTTTTTCAAATGATGTTAGTGTAGAAAACTTTTCATAAGGTTCTATCTCTATACTATTACGAGGAAATGCCATTTCATAAAAATGCTCATCAAACGCGTTCATAAACATCATTCTATTTGCTAAATGAAGCCCCTTTATCGGCTGCTCTTCTCCATATTTTCCACCTTTCCAACTTGGATCCAGTTGAATTGCTTCAATCGCATTTTGCGCTACGTTTACTGACGTAATAATTGGATTTTGTGGGTTCGTAATAACGCCAATCATCCGCTCTACCATATGTGGATAGTGAACCGCCCATTGTTGTGCAATCATTCCCCCTGCCGACGGTCCAATTACAGCGTGTAACCTTGAAATTCCCATACCTTTTATTAACTCATATTGCATACGAGCTACATCAAGAAATGTAAAAACCGGAAAATCCATAGCATATTCTTCTCCAGTTTCTGGATTAATCGATTTCGGTCCTGTTGTAATCACATATGGATTTCTCACCTGCACATTACAAAGATTATCTGTACATATAACAAAATACTTATTTGTATCAATTGCTTTTCCAGGTCCAATGAGCCCATCCCACCAACCAGACTCCTCATCATGCACTGTATATTTTCCTGCCGCATGACTTGTTGCACTAAAATAATGACAAACCAAAATCACATTTGACCTTTCTCTATTTAACGTACCATATGTCTCGTATCCCATTTGAACAGGAATTTCCCTGCCATTTTCAAACGTAAACCCTTTTAAAACAAACTTCTCCTTTTTTACAATTTGCACAAATTCTCCCTCTTCCCGTTATAGTATGAACTGCTTACTAAAGATTTTTTTCCATGCAAACTAATCTCCTTCTTCTTTTCATAAATAAATGAATAATATACAAAATTAGCCACAAAATAGCACTATATTACAAGATTAAAGAGGGTATACACATGATTTGGAATTGGTTACGTAAGAAAAAAAAATCAAATAAACCAGAAGCAAACGAAACAGATAATCAGGAGCAGCATTCTAACAATGAAGAGGATGATAACAAAGAACAGACTAGAAGTATGAAACATAATAAAGGTAAAAATCACGAACAAAAAGATTCTTCTCAGGATAAGCAACAAAGTACTAAACAAGAGGATTCCTCTCAGGATAAGCAACAAAGTACTAAACAAAAAGATTCTTCTCAGGATAAGCAACAAAGTACTAAACAAGAGGATTCCTCTCAGGATAAGCAACAAAGCGCTAAACAAGATGAACCTTCTCAGGATAAGCAACAAAACTCTAAACAGGATGATTCCTCTCAAGATAAGCAACAAAGTGCTAAACAAGAGGATTCCTCTCAGGATAAGCAACAAAACTCTAAACAAGATGACTCTTCTCAGGATAAGCAACAAAACTCTAAGCAGGATGATTCCTCTCAAGATAAGCAACAAAGTACTAAACAAGAGGATTCCTCTCAAGATAAACAACAAGGTGCTAAACAAGGTGATTCGTCTCAAGATAAACAACAAAACGCTAAGCAAGATGAACCTTCTCAAAGTAAGCAACAACACTCTAAAGGTAATAGTATTTATGATTTTACGAAACCAGAAAAAGACCGTATCCATTCTTTACAAAATTTAATAGAGAAGCTGAAAAAATCTAGTGATTTTGTGAATTATCATACATCCGACGATGAAACGATGCCTTATTGGATTTCTTACTATCGTCCTTCGCTTGATGGAGAGAAATTACAAAAATATTTAATGCCTACTCTTTTGGAACGACCTAATGCTTCACTAGAAGAGCTGAAAGAACATATTCCAATGAGCGGCATTACAATTACGAACGACTTACAAAAAATTGAGGATATGGTTTTAAAGGGGCATGCGATTATTCAATTGAATCAGCAAGATCAAAAATGTATGCTTGCAAACATTGCAATTGATAATTATCGTGCACCAACCCCTCCTTTAAACGAATCAACTGTTATTGGTCCGCAAGAAGGTTTCGTAGAAGATATTGATACAAACATTAATTTAGTTCGAAAACGTCTTCCTGTTTTAGATTTACAAACAAAAGAAATGATTATCGGCGAGTTTTCCAAAACAAAAGTTGTCATGATGTATTTAGACAACCTCGCTGAAAAAGATAATGTAGATTTTCTCGAGGAATCATTACGCGCTCTTGAATATGATCAAATTAATGATAGTGCTTATATACAAGAATTGATGGGTGAAAAATCGATTTTCCCTCTCTATATCAATACAGAACGCACTGATAGAGTTACAAAAGCACTAATTGATGGAAAAATCGCTATTTTCGTTGATGGTTCTCCAAGTGTTTTACTAACACCTGTATCCTATTTCGATTTTTTCATTTCACCAGAAGACTATAACGTCTCCTGGATGTACGCTACATTTTCAAGGATTTTAAGATTAATTGCCGTTCTATTTTCAATTTGCGCTACACCGTTATACGTTGCAGTTTTAAATTATCATTATGAACTTATTCCAAGTGATTTACTTGAAACTTTAATTTTATCAAGGGCACAAGTACCATTCCCACCTTTAATTGAAGCGCTCTTTTTAGAACTTGCAATTGATTTATTAAGAGAAGCCGGCGCAAGGTTACCGATGAAAGTCGGGCAAACACTCGGTATTGTAGGCGGTATCGTAATCGGGCAAGCATCTGTACAAGCTGGGTTAACGAGTAACATTTTATTAATTATCGTTGCACTATCAGCACTCGCTTCCTTTATTACACCTATTTATAAAATGGGTAATGCCGTTCGATTACTACGCTTCCCGTTTCTCATATTTGCAGAAATAGGTGGATTGTTCGGTATTTCTCTTGGATTTATCTTTTTATTTACTCATCTATTTAGACTTACTTCCTTACGTAAGCCGTACGCTTTGTTTTACCCGACAAGGCAACAATCAGTTAAAGATTCTTGGATCCGTTTTCCATTAACAATGATTGATACAAGAGATGTGCAAGCAAGACCACAACATGTAAAAAAAGCTGCGAAAGGAATTTCAACAAAACATAGATCGGATTTTGATGATTAAGAAACGAGGTGCATTGATGAGTAAAGTTCAAGAAAAATATCAAATATCTCCTATCTTTGTTTTCTTCTTAATTCACGGTGCACAGTTTGGTGCTGGAGTTCTTGGATTCGCTCGAATTATCGCAAAAGCTGCTGGATACGACGGCTGGATGGGGGTTATAATCACAGGAATTTTCATCCATATTCTTATATGGATGATGTATGTCTTATTAAAAGAAACAAATGGGAATTTAGTTGATTTACATCGGCAAACATTTGGAAAATGGCTAGGAAATGGCATTAGCATCATCTTTATGGCTTATTTTTTAATCGTCAGTATTTCGGTCATTCGAACATACGTTGAAATTATTCAAGTATGGATGTTTCCTACCGCTTCCACCTTTATGTTAACACTCTTTTTATGCTTAGTTAGTTATTACATTATTTCCTCTGGATTTCGTGTAATTACCGGTATTTGCGTCATCTCTGTTGGTGGTACATTAGGATATTTATTTCTAAGCTTATTCGTTTTGAAATATTCACATTGGGATAATTTACTACCTATATTCACACATTCTTTTTCAGACATTTTAAAATCCGCTCAACTGTCAATCTACAGTATGACCGGTTTTGAGATTTACCTCATGGTGTATCCATTTGTGAAAAAACCTATGCAATCTCATAAATTTGCTCAATACGGGGCACTATTTTCAAATCTTCTATATCTATTTAGCACCCTTTTAGCCTTTGCATTTTTTAGTGAAAAACAATTGTTAAAAACGATATGGCCCCAACTTTCTATGACCCAAGTCATTCAATTGCCATTCATAGAAAGACTCGAATATCTTGCAATTTCCGCTTATGCACTCGTTATTATTTCAAGTTTTATCCTCCCTTTATGGGCGTCAATGAGAGGAACTCATGAAATATTCCGTGTAAAACAAAGGGGTGTTTTAATTGCTTTTATCTTTATCACTCTCATTGTTTCGCAACTTTTAACCAACAGACACGATATTAATAACTTTATTAGTAATGTATCAAAAGTTAGTTTTTGGCTCATTTATGTATACATCCCAATTCTATTTATTATTGTGTGGGTGAAAAGAAAATGGAAAAAATCAAAAGCACAAGCAAATTAATACTTATTTCTTGTATAACATTATTCAGTCTAACTGGATGTTTACAAAAAAATATTATCGATGATGTACAGCTTATTCAAGGAACCGTTTTTGATGTCGCAAAAGATAATAAAGTAAAAGTGACATTCGTTTGTCCCATTCAGAAAAAAGGAAATAAAGTGCAAGTTTTTGAAGGCAGTGCAAATGCAGTAAAACAAGTAAAAGCAGACACATCTTTAGAGTCTTCTCAACCATTTGCTAGCGGACAAATGCGTGTCGCTCTATATACGATAAGACTTGCTAAAACAGGAATGTCTACTTCATTCGATACATTACTTCGAGATGTGAATATAGGGAACGCTTTATATGCTGCTTTATTAGATGGGAATGGTACTGAACTTTTAAAAGGCAAATATTCGACTTCATACAACGTTGCAATTTATATAAAAAAATTGCTAGAACATAACATGGAGACCGGACCTTTACCAGCGGATAATCTACATATAGGAGCATTTCGCTATTATCAAGAAGGAAAAGACTACTATATTCCCATTCTAAAGAAACATGGTGATAAAATAAAAATTACCGGAATTGGCCTTTTTAAAAAGGATAAATATATCGGTAAAATTGCGGAAAAAGATATGTTCATATTTAAAGGACTGTTAGAGAAACATAAATTAGATTCACATGAATTTAAAACAGATTCTGCGTACGTAATGATTAATAATATTCGTTCTGTTCCAACTTACGATATAAAAATTAAAAACGGAAAGCCTTCTTTTTTCATTAACGTTCGTCTTGATGCACGTATTCAAGAACTATCAAAACAAATTAACTTAGAAAATAACAAGAACACAAAAAACATTGAAAAAGATGTCCAAAAACAATTAGATAAACAAGCTGCTAAGTTAATTAAGCAACTTAAATCTTTAGGCGTCGATCCTCTCGGGCTAGGTGCAAAGTATAAGCAACATTATCGCCCATTCAAATTAGAAGAATGGAGACAAATGTATAAAGATGTTCCTGTCCATATAAAATACACCGTAAATATTACAAATTCTGGTGTCATTGAATGAGAAATGATTGAACTCCTCTCTCCAGCATGATACAACGGAGAGAGGAGTTTTTTATTATCAAATAGAGAGAGAAGATATTTATGGGGGAGCTTATGTCTAAAAAATTAGTAAAGCCTATTTTAAATGGTATTTTATTTCTCGGCGTCTTTTTATTTGCTCATACATACTTAAAAAATGTTTCCTTCACACGTTATTTACTTGTCGTTATACCAATGTTGCTCGTTGGTATGTTTGGCATCGACCTTATTTTATCCATTTTAATAAAAAAAGAAGAATAACGAGCGAACATCTTATTTCGATAAGATGTTCTTTTCATTTCATAATCACCTTATGTTACAATAAACTTCGGCATAACGTAAGAAAGGATGAAACAACATGACAAACGAAAAAGGTTTAGATAAAGGATACGAACTTGTTGCGAAAATGCATGAAGTATTCGGACATCCTGTAACAAATACTCCAACAAAATTAACGGAAGAGCGCGCAAAAATCCGTGCAAGTTTTATGCAGGAAGAACTAGAAGAATTTCTAGAAGCAACGACTGTTGAAGATCAATACGATGCACTGATTGACCTTATTTACTTTGCATTCGGCACGTTTGCCGAAATGGGCGTACGTCCTGATAAAGGATTCGAAATTGTAAATAACGCAAACATGGCAAAACTATTCCCTGACGGGAAACCTCGATTCCGCGAAGGTGACGGTAAAATTCTAAAACCTGAAGGCTGGCAAGCACCAGAACCACAACTTCGTGCTGAAATCGAACGTCAACGCCAAGAAGCTGAAAAAAACTGCTAGGATTTCCTAGCAGTTTTTTATTATGTCTTTTTTTCTGGCAATCATTAATGACCCACGTGTCCCGCATGTCCTGCAGCTCCACTAATGCTAGCCGCTCCTGCTGCTGCCCCCGCTCCTCCTGCTCCAATTCCACCTGTCCAAGGAGAAGATTGTTGTTGTTGATACTGTTGGTATTGTTGGTGTTGTTGGCCTTGGTAACCTTGATGACCATGTTGACCTTGGTGACCGTGGTGGCCTTGATGGCCGTGATGATGTACTTGTTGTTGATGATGTCCATGATGACCGTGGTGACCTTGGTGGTGATGGTGTCCATGATGACCGTGGTGACCTTGGTGGCCGTGGTGGCCATGGTGATCTTGATGAATTTGATAAAGGACAGCCTGCGGATGTATATGATGGTGGCCGTGGTGATGTACTTGTTGTTGATGATGTCCATGATGACCGTGGTGACCTTGGTGGTGATGGTGTCCATGATGGCCATGGTGTCCTTGGTGGTTATGGTGTCCATGATGGCCATGGTGTCCATGATGGCCATGGTGTCCATGATGGCCATGGTGGCCGTGGTGGTGATGGTGTCCATGATGGCCATGGTGTCCATGATGGCCATGGTGTCCATGATGGCCATGGTGTCCATGATGGCCATGGTGACCTTGATGATGGTGTCCATGATGACCGTCGTGGTGGCCATGGTGACCGTAAAAACCTTGTGGATAACCACCTACTCCTCCAACGAAAGATGGGAATGTAGTTGGTACGCCTACTGGTACTCCTCCCGCTGCTCCGCCTACAAATGTTGGGATTCCTGTTTGCACTCCAGCTACTGATGATGGAAATCCTCCTGTTAATGTTGGAATTCCAGTTTGTGCTCCAGCTACTGATGTGGAAAATCCTCCAGGTGTTCCACCCATCCAGCTCGGAATTCCGCCATATCCTTGTTGTCCGCCTCCCATTAACATCATTTGTTCATAACTATCCGATCCACCTCCGAAAAAGCCATGTGGTGCATTATTGTCCATCCCTTTCATCCCTTTCACCTCTTCTACTCAATTTAGCCTACCTTTTTTATCATATTTCCTATAGAAAAATAGGTGTTTGTCTGTATTGGAATTCCGCTCTTTTATTTGTACGTATTGGAATAATTGAAAACTTAGACTAGGGTGATCCAGAGATTATTTTCTACACAAAAAAGCTCAGAGTATACATACTCTGAGCTTTTATTTAGAATAAATTAATTTGCAACAACATTAACAAGTTTTCCAGGAACAACAATTACTTTACGAACTGTTTTCCCTTCAATTTGGTCTTGAATTGCTTCAAGTGCAAGTTGTTCCATTTCTTCTTTTGATGCGTCTTTACTCATTGTTAGTTTTGCGCGAACTTTACCCATAACTTGAACAACAATTTCAACTTCATCTTCTACAAGTTTAGACTCATCAAATGTTGGCCAGCTTGCATATGTGATTGTTTCATTGTATCCAAGTTTGCTCCATAGCTCTTCCCCGATATGAGGTGCAACTGGTGCAATCATTTTTACGAAACCTTCTACATATTCTCTCGGAAGTGTTTCAGCTTTGTATGCATCGTTGATGAATACCATCATTTGAGAAATCGCTGTGTTGAAGCGAAGCTCTGCATAGTCTTCTGTTACTTTCTTCACTGTTTGATGGTAAGCTTTTTCAAGCTCTTTATTTGGTGCGTCAGTAATTTTCTCACTTAATTCACCGTTATCTTGAACGAATAGACGCCATACGCGGTCTAGGAAACGACGAGCTCCGTCAAGACCATTTTCAGACCAAGCAATTGAAGCATCTAATGGTCCCATGAACATTTCGTATAGACGAAGTGTATCTGCACCGTGGCTTGCTACGATATCATCAGGATTTACAACGTTACCTTTTGATTTACTCATTTTCTCGTTGTTTTCACCTAGAATCATACCTTGGTTGAATAATTGTTGGAATGGCTCTTTCGTTGGAACTACACCGATATCGTATAATACTTTATGCCAGAAACGAGCATATAGTAAGTGAAGTACGGCATGTTCTGCACCACCGATATAAATATCAACTGGAAGCCATTGTTTTACTTTTTCAGGATCTACAAGTGCTTCGCTATTGTTTGGATCGATGTAACGTAGGTAGTACCAGCAGCTACCAGCCCATTGCGGCATTGTGTTCGTTTCACGACGACCTTTTTTACCAGTCTCAGGATCAACAACATTTACCCACTCGTCAATGTTAGCAAGTGGTGATTCACCTGTACCTGAAGGACGGATGTTTTCTGTTTTCGGAAGAACTAATGGTAATTCCTCTTCTTTCACAGCTGTCATTGTACCATCTTCCCAGTGAATTACTGGAATTGGTTCACCCCAGTAACGTTGACGGCTGAATAACCAGTCACGTAGACGGTACGTTACTTTTTGATTTCCTGCACTCGTTGCTTCAAGCCATTCAATCATTTTTGCGATTGCTTCTTCTTTATTTAATCCATCAAGGAATGCTGAGTTTACGTGTGCACCATCACCTGTGTATGCTTCTTTCGTAATGTCTCCGCCTTTTACAACTTCCTTCATTGGAAGATTGAACGTTGATGCGAATTCATAGTCACGCTCATCATGAGCTGGAACTGCCATTACAGCACCTGTTCCGTAAGTTGCAAGAACGTAATCCGCGATCCAGATTGGTAATTTCTCACCATTTACTGGGTTAACTGCGTAAGCACCAGTGAATACACCAGTTTTCTCTTTCGCAAGTTCTGTACGCTCTAGGTCACTCTTCATTTTTACAGAATTAATGTAAGCTTCTACCGCTTCTTTTTGTTCAGCAGTTGTAATATCAGCAACAAGTGCATGTTCCGGAGCAAGTACACAGTAGCTTGCACCGAATAATGTATCAGGACGCGTTGTGAAAACTGTGAACTTCTCGTCTGTACCATCGATGTTGAAGTGTACTTCTGCACCTTCAGAACGACCGATCCAGTTACGTTGCATATCTTTTAAGCTTTCTGGCCAATCAAGCTCATCTAGATCTTCTAATAGACGATCTCCGTAAGCTGTAATTTTTAACATCCACTGTCTCATCGGACGACGTTCAACTGGATGTCCACCGCGCTCACTCTTACCATCGATGATCTCTTCGTTTGCAAGTACTGTACCAAGTGCTGGGCACCAGTTTACAGGTACTTCATCAACGTAAGCTAAGCCTTTTTCAAATAATTTTAGGAAAATCCATTGTGTCCACTTGTAGTAGTTTGGATCTGTTGTATTTACTTCACGGTCCCAATCGTAAGAGAAACCTAATGATTTAATTTGATTACGGAATGTATTAATATTATGCTCTGTAAATTCAGCTGGGCTGTTTCCAGTATCAAGTGCATATTGTTCTGCTGGAAGACCGAATGCATCCCATCCCATTGGATGAAGAACGTTATATCCTTGCATACGCTTCATACGAGATAAAATATCTGTCGCTGTATAACCTTCTGGATGTCCTACGTGTAGACCTGCACCTGATGGATATGGGAACATATCTAGTGCATAAAATTTTGGTTTTTCTGTCTCATCTGGCGTACGGAATGTTTTATTCTCTTCCCAGTACCCTTGCCACTTCTTCTCAATTTCTTGATGATTAAAGCTCATGAGATACCCTCCTTAAAATTCTATTTATTTTCACCGCCCAAAATACAAAAAACCTCTCATCCCTAGAAAGGGACGAGAGGTTATAGATTCCCGCGGTACCACCCTAAATTAATGTACAAATATACATTCGCTTAGATCCGTAACGTGGATTAACGGCAATTGCTACTATTAGTTTCACAACTGCAACTCAAAGGCGAGTTCATAACGAAACGTGGATTGACTTGCACCGACCGTCAACTCTCTAAACCAGCTTCTATTACTACTACTCCTTCTCACTGTTATTACACATATAAGTTAAGTGAACTATCCTTCACCTAGTATCTCTTAAGAGCTTACTTAAAGCGAGGACTTCTCGGTTAATCGTTACTCTTAATAACTAACGAATTCATCTTAAGACAGCCGAGCTATCTCCCTTGTTCTAAAGGTTGTTTTATTTAAATATATTCTAAAACATGTTACATGTTCCGTCAAACTAAACTGCAATTTTTTCTTTAACTGTTTCTTCTACTTTTACTCGTTTATCATAAATGCTCGTTGCTATAAGCGCTACTACAAGCATTACCATGATTGCTATAAACAATACTTCCATATTGTATAAATCCACGATTGCTCCGCCAACGACCGGTCCGAACATTTTCCCTACAGTCGCCGCACTATTTACGACACCTTGATAAAATCCTAATTTATCTTTTGGTGCAAGTATATTTGCAATCGTTGGAACCGCAGGCCATACAAATAACTCACCAATTGTTAATGTTACCATCGCAACGAGGAACATCGTAAATTGCTGCGCTTGACTTAACACAATGAATGACGCCGCAAAAATGAAGATTCCAATCATAATTTGTTGTTTTAAAGAACGCTTCATCCAACGAATTAGCATACTAACAAGTGGTTGCGCACAAACAATCATCGCTCCGTTTATCGTCCATAGTAAACTATAGTGACGAAGGCTAATATTCAATTCTTGCATATGTGTTGCAATCGCTCCTTGCCACTGTACGTATGTAACCCAGCATAAAGCATATGCTACACACACGATAAGAAGTGCTTTAAATCCAGGTGTAAGTGACCACCCTTTTTTCGTTTCGACTTCTTTTTGCACTCCTGGCTCTTTCTTGTCTTCCATACCGCGGAATCCAATAAAAGCAATTAAAAAGAAAACAAAGTATAAAATAAAATTCGCTAAGAAAATATAATCAAAACGATACGATGCAACTAATCCACCACATGCTGTTCCGATCGCAATACCAACATTTTGTCCAACGTACATCGCATTAAATGCCCGTCTTCCGCCTTCTGGCCAAACCGTACCAACCATCGCATACATCGATGGGAAGACCATTCCAGAACCGAAGCCGATTAACGCTAGCCATACAACATATAACGGCCAACCGTGGAAGAACACAAGACCTAAAATCGATACAAGTGTAATCACAATCCCTACTAAAGTTGATTTATAACCGCCCCATTTATCAAATAAAACACCGCCGAGCAAGTTTCCGATTACACCAGTAAGCGAATTGATCATTAATACCATTCCGGCCACAGATAAAGATTTTCCTAGGTGATCATGCAAATAAATTGTATTAAAAGGCCATAAAAAAGAAGCACCCGTGACATTAATAATCATCCCAGCTACTAATAGCCATACTTTCCTTGGCATAGTTTCCCCTCCTATTCTATTTTTTTCGTTCATATATATAACAGTAAAATTGTAGTCGTTTTTAAATAGGAAGGCAACTGATTAATAGTTGATGAAATTCAGATAATGGTTTTGCGGTAAATGAAATTATATTGATTGCTTCTTGGATTATATCAGCGATTATTAAAATATATCGACTTACCGACAAAAAATGACAACAGTAACAATGTATAAAGAGGCTGCATGAAGTTCATGCAGCCTCTTTATACTATCCAACTTCCTTTTCTCGCTTCGCACTTTCTTTAGCGCTCCATTTAAATATTTTATCTAATAAGGAATATATTCTCCCAGATTCTTTCGTTAACAAAGGTCCTAACGATGCCAATATTAAAACATATAAAGCAGAGAACGGTTTAATCGCTGCCATTAAGCCGCCCGCGATTCCAATATTCGCGACGATAATGGAAAATTCTCCGCGTGATACAAGTGTTAAACCGATATTCGTAGAAGCCTTATGCGATAACCCAGCTTTACGCCCCGCAACCATTCCAGCAGTAAAATTACCGATAAGAGTAATAAAAACTGCTCCTAATGCCAACCACACTGCTCCTCCAAGTGAAAATGGGTCTATACTTAAACCGAAGCTGAAAAAGAATATAGCTCCAAAGAAATCACGAAACGGAACAACGAGCTGTTCAATTCGATCACTATGCTCTGTTTCAGAAAAGACGAGCCCCAATAATAATGCTCCAATCGCCTCCGCGACATGAATCGTTTCTGAAAATCCTGCTACAAAGAACAAAATAGCGAATATTACGATAATAAAAATTTCATTGGACGAAATATCTAACATTTTATTTAAAAATCGTGTAGCTTTTCTAGCAACTACAAAGAATAGTAGCATATACCCTACTGCGATTAAAATAGATGTAAGAGCCCCTACAAGTGACGTTGCCCCTCCGAGTACTAATCCTGAAACGACTGATAAATATACGGCTAAAAAGATATCATCAAACATAATGATTCCTAAAATTAGCTCCGTCTCTTTATTACCAGATCTTCTTAAATCAACAATTACTTTCGCAACAATTGCACTCGATGAAATTGTTATAATCCCAGCAATAATTAATGTTTCTAATAAGGGGAAACCCATTATATATCCGTAAAGTAAACCTAATATAAAATTAAGCGATATATGAACAGTTCCCCCAAAAGCAATTGATTTTCCTGATTTAATTAATTTTTTAATTGAGAATTCTAAGCCTAAATAGAATAAGAGGAATATAACGCCAACACGGCCGAGGAAGGAAATAACTTCTCCGCTTTCAATAAATCTTAAATCGATAAGCCCTAAATCTGGCGCATGTGGCCCCACTAGCATACCGAGGATAATGAGAAACGGAATAATCGAGAACTTTAACTTTGCAGCGAGAATAGCTGCAAAAGCGACTAATACTAACGCAGTCCCAACTTCAAAGATTAAAGTATCCATCGATTATGAATCCCCTCCTACTGAAAGCAACTCATTAATAATTCTTTTTACTTCATGTCTTTCACCTGATAGTACGAGCATATCGCCAGCTTCAATGATAGAATCTGGGCCTGGATTAAAGAACTTCTTCATATTCTTTTTCAAAATGGCAATAATCGTTACGTTATATGTGTTTCGGACATGTAAACTACCAATTGTTTTTTGTACGACTGGTGCATTATTTTCCACCTTAAACCACTCAATTGATAATCCTTCAAAGGCCATTTCAATCGTATCTAAAGCTTGTGGTCTATATACCATTCCGCCCAATATAGCTGCAATTTGTCTCGCTTCGGAATCACGAAGAGAGACGCTTGAAATACTCTCCTCATGATCAGCATCAAAATGGTACATTTCTCTTCGGCCATCATCATGAATAACGATAACCATCTTTTCATTACCTTTTGTAATCACTTCAAACTTACATCCAATACCCGGCAGTTCACTCTCTCTAATATTCATATTTTCCGCCTCCTAATTCTTTTAGTTACGGCTTTTATAAATCGACATCAATCTCCGTTTTAAAGGTCTCATCCTTTGAAATACCTAAATACTTTAGCGTCTCTGATGGAGTCGCGTGATGAAAATGTTTTTGTAACAGCGCAATCGCTATCCCTCTTTTGTACGCATGAAATCCGAACGTTTTTCGCATTGAATTCGTTCCGATCTTACCAACAACTCCAACTGCTTCTGCAGCATTATGAATTACACGATACGCTTGTTGGCGCGTAATTGAATTTGGCGTTTTATTAGATTGAAATACGTAATTTTCTCTTTTAATGCCAATAGATTGTACGTAATCTAAAAGCGCTTCTTTTACTTTTGTATTTAAATAAATATCTTGTTTGAATTTTTCATCTTTCACAGGAAGAGTATAAAACTCTTTAACAGTCCCATCTTCATTTAATACATCTTCAAATTTCATGCTAAGTAATTCTGTAATTTTTAATCCTGTGTTAATTCCAATAACAAATAAAAGATAATCTCGCTGGGAGTGCTCTTTTAAATATTTTTTCATAGCCTCAATTTGGCTTATATCTTTTAATGCCTCTACAACTTCCATACATGTATTCTCCTCATCTTATGAACGGTAATTTTCTCATTATGTTGTCCATTTTACCTTATCATGCTATGAGATTTCCATGTGTTATCCATTATTTTCACAATATACTCAGGTGGTTCTGAAAACTTTCAATGTGGAAACTTACGATTGTATAAATACGTTGCGGTAAAAAATGTGGGGATAAAAGCTTAGCTTCTTTCTACAGATTGGATTCCTCCTTTCCTTATACAGCTACTTCTACTTTTATATAAAGTTACTTACTTGCATTATATTATATATTTCAGTAACATTAAAGTGTTTTTTCTGAAAATAATAAAAACCGAGCGTTTTTGCTCGGTTTTTATTATTAATCTTCTTTCGGAAGAACAATTCCTTTATACAATTGAACTGTAATAAGGTAATAAATCGTGTAAATAACTACGAAAATTACGATTGGTACCCAAATACGGAAGTACGGATCAAGTAAAATAAATCCGAAAATATTCATACCAACTAATACGTGAGCAATACCTACAATTGCTGGGAATAAGAATACTAAGAATAACTCTTTATAAATTGATTTTGTTAATAATTCACGGCGTACCCCGATTTTACGAAGCATTTGATAACGCGTAATATCTTTTGAGGCACCAGAAAGAATTTTGAACATTAAACAACTTGCCATCATTGCTAAGAAAGCAATTCCAAGGAAGAAGCCCATAAATACTGTTCCGCTCGCAACACCATAGAACATGTCGTAAGATTGATATTTACTGTTCATTCTTTCAGCTGTTACATTTTTATATTTATCTAATTGCAACTCGTCAAGTTTTTTCCATTCTTTTGTATATGTTAAGAAATCATCTGCTTTTCCGATAAATGCTATACCTTCTTTACCACTTATCCCATCGTACATTTTTTGATCTACAATTTTAATTGCATGATCTTCATATATATAATATGGATGAATTGTGCTAAAAGCATCGACCCATTCTTCTGGAAGTTCTTTAGCGTTCGCATCTTTTTCATTCATTTCTCTAGAAACTGCGCCTACTGGTAATTCCTGTGAAGCCTTCTTCGTATTTACTAAATCCTTCATCGACTTCATATTTTCCATATCTTTTACTAAAGGACGATTTTTCTCTAAATCTTCTTTTACATAGTAAACGTATTTATCATCTACTTTGTAACGATATTCACTTTTCTCTTTAAATGTAATACCGTCTAAAATTTTCTTTTCTTCAGCTGTCGGATTATGAACTACTGAATCATAGATTACTAAACCATCAACCATTTTTATAACGTTATTTTTAAACGCCATACCACCTGAAATCGCACCAGCTCCAAGAGCAACTAACATCGCTACTGTTGCAAGTACTTTCGTTAAGCTATTAATACGGAAATTTAATTGTGCAAATGTAAAAGCGTTAAGTCCTTTTTCACTACGCTTTTTATTACTTTTTAACTTTTTAATAATAACTGGAAGAAGTGATCCAAATAACATGTAAGTACCAGCTGTTGTTGTAATTAATGCAATAAGGATTCCCATTTCTCTTAGTTTTTCCATGTAAATCATTGATGCATAGCCAATTCCTAATAAAATAACCGCAAGGAATGCAACTAAGCCTGTCATTTTTCCTTTTACCGCAACACGTTCTGTTTGTGCATCTGCATGTACAAGTTGCAATACAGAAATACGTGATAACTTAATACTGTTCATAATTGCTGATAGTACAAATAGTGCAAAGAAGAAGATACAAGTAACAGTCATAGATGGCAGATAAAATGCTTTATAGCCTTCACCAGCAAATTCTAATTGTTTCATTAATAATTGACCGATACCTTCTGCAAGTCCTACACCAACTGTAATACCGATTGCAAGAGACGCAGCGCCTAATACGATTGTTTCAATAAACATAAGTAATGTAACTTTATGCTTTTTTGCTCCTAACATCATATACATACCAAACTCTTTTTGACGAAGAGATAGTAAGAAAGAGTTCGCATATAAAATATAGAAGAACGTTATGATTGCTAGTAAAAATGAACCTGCTTGGAATACAAATCCGATTGATTTAATCACTGAATTAGATTCAAGAAATGATTCATTTAGTGCTAACGTTTGAAACATATAAAAGATTGAAATCGACATGACAAGACCAACAAGTAAGACGATGTAATCTTTTAGCTTACTCTTTAGTCCTGACATGGAAAGTTTGAATAACATGCTCTAGAACCTCCTTTCTTACGCTTTTTGTGTGCCTAAGTCCGCAAGCACATCTAAAATTTCTTTATAAAACTCTTCACGTGTACCACCGCGGTGAATTTCTTTATATAGCTCACCATCTTGAATGAATAAAATACGCTGACAGTAACTTGCACTGTATGGATCATGTGTAACCATCATAATAGATACGCCTTGATCTTTATTTAAGTTTGTCATCGCATCAAGTAAACTCGTTGCATTTTTAGAATCAAGCGCTCCTGTTGGCTCGTCCCCTAAAATAATTGCAGGCTCATGCACTAAAGCACGCGCTGCTGCCGAACGCTGCTTTTGCCCACCAGATACTTCAGATGGGTACTTTTGAAGTATTTCTGTAATTCCTAACATATCCGCTACTTTCTCGACTTTTGGTCCAATGTTACGTGATGGAACACCTTGCAAGGAAAGTGGAAGTGCAATGTTTTCATAAATAGATAAGTTTTCTAACAAATTAAAATCTTGGAAGATGAATCCTAATTTTTGTGAACGGAAATCAGAAAGCTCACCTTGCTTCATTTTCGTAATATCCGTACCCGCAATTTCAACAACGCCGCCCGTTGCTTTATCAAGTGTTGAAATTACGTTTAATAATGTCGTTTTACCAGAACCAGATGGTCCCATAATCCCTACAAACTCACCCTCTTGAATTGAGAATGAAACACCTTTTAACGCATGTGATTGGTTCTCACCTTTTTTACCGTACACTTTTTGGACGTTTTTTACGTCTACAACTGGTTTCGTCATATATATCCTCCTACGCTTGTTTTTCCATTACCTATTTTGCGCCTTTTGGAAGTGAACTGCTATTTGTTAACATTACATTTACCTTACACTTTTGTAATATAAAGAAGGTGGGCATGTAAGTTTGGCTTTTACTACTTTGAATATTAGTGACATATTGAATCGGTAAATGAAATTATATCAGTGATTTTTCAAATATATCGGCGCAACTACAAAAGCTGAAAATAAAAATAGGCTGCTCCATAAAAAAGGAATAGCCCATTTCTCTCTCTATTTCTTTAAAGGTGTTACCGTCCAATACGTAACAACTCGCCAAATCCATTCTAATGGACCCATTTTAAAGATTTTCATCCAAATTACGCTAAATACAATTTGAATTGCATAAATTGCAATACACACATATAAAGTCTGCATGTACGTTAAGTTTTCTGCAAAGTTAAATACACTTCCTGCGATTAAAATCATTGCAGTTTGTCCAATATAATTCGTTAAAGCCATGCGGCCATAATATTTCAGTGGTGCTAACAATGTTTGAACTGGTTTTAATTGAAGTAGTAAAATTAATGCTCCAACATAGAAAGCTGAAATAATTGGTCCAACTGTAACGCCAATTTTTAAAAATTGACTTGCGGCATCCATTGTCCCATCCTCATTCATAAGTATCATGTTCACAAATGGATTAGCAGGAACGTACCCATATTGATACCATACAGCTATGACACTTAAAACAAACATAATACCTGTAAAAATAGCGACTTTCTTTATATTTTGCGCAAGGTTTTCAAATACACGATATTGTCCTGCAGCAAGTCCTAATAAAATTAAACCAAGTGGTAATAGTTCTTTAACTCCCATTACACTGAAGGCAATTGTCAAAATAAGTCCTAGTACTAGGTTCACTTCTTTTTTCGCTTTATAAAACGGTAAAACGATTAACCCGCAAATTGCGTATAACGCTAGTGCTTCTCCAGGCTGAAACATTTGATGAATTAAACCAAAAATAAATAGTGCAACTAAGCGGCGTAAAAATAAAACATAGCCATTTTTCCCTTTCGCAATCGCTCTTGAAATAAAGATATAAAATCCCACTCCAAATAAGAATGAGAAGATTGAGAAGAAACGACCTTCTACAAATAAGTATAAAAATCTTTGATAGCTAGCATCCACTGTGCTAGGATCTGGAATTTTAATGTTAAGTAGTGCGAGAATATTTACTAAAATAATCCCTAGTAATGCAAAGCCACGAATGTAATCTAACTCATCAATTCGCTTGTTTATAATATTGTTCCCCATAAAGCAACTCCTTGTATAAAACTTAATCCTTTCTTACTCTACTGGAGAAAGCTGCTCACAACTATCGACAAACCTTACAGGAATCTTACATTATTGTCATATTGCAAAATAAAACCAGGTCATATTGCGACCTGGTCTACTCTGATTGTTTCGATTTTTGAGGTTGTCCTTTTTTACTATTACGCTGTTTTACTTGAACAATCGGATCAAGTTCATTCGAAAACTCAGCGTTATGTCCATTTTGCGTTTTTTGTTCTGGGTTATTTTGATCTGAACGTTTCGCCATTACATTCACTCCTTATTAGTGCGGTGTAATAATCATTTGATGTTGCAATTGGCGAATTGCCATACGTGCTCTATTTAATTGCTCACGTTGCTCATCATTTGCATGTTGTTGCATCGTTTGTAAATCGTTATACGCTTGTTCTAATTGTAACTGTGCATCCGAATACTCCATCGTATTATAATGCTCTTGTCTCATACCAAGATCTAATTGTTCTTTCGCATATTCCACCGCTTGTTCCGCTTGTGTAATATACGATTCAAGTGATTGACGCTCTGCCATAATTGTCCCTCCTTGCTTCAATTCCCCTTTAGTGTGTCCCTTCCATCTGAACCTTATGAGTATGTTATAATGGATTTTGTTTCATTTTGACTCGGCTTAGGAGGGAAAGTAATGAAGGTTCAAAACCCTTTTCCATATACAAACGACAATAAACGTTATCATACATGGAATTATCATTTACGAAATGAATTTGGTGAAAAAATCTTTAAAGTTTCATTAGATGCTGGCTTTGATTGCCCGAACCGTGACGGTACAGTTGCTTATGGCGGTTGTACATTTTGCAGTGCTGCTGGATCTGGTGACTTCGCTGGCGATCGCCGCGATGATGTTATAACGCAATATCATGAAATGAAAGAAAAAATGCGCTCAAAGTGGAAAGATGGAAAATGTATCGCTTATTTCCAGGCGTACACAAATACACATGCACCACTTGAAGTGTTAAAAGAAAAATTCGAACCGCTTCTAGCAGAAAAAGACGTTGTCGGTCTTTCTATTGCGACTCGTCCAGATTGTTTACCGGACGATGTTGTTGAATATTTAGCGGACTTAAATAAACGCACTTACCTTTGGGTTGAACTCGGACTACAAACCGTCCATGAACGTACTGCAAATCTTATTAATCGTGCTCACGATTATCCTTCTTACGTTGAAGGTGTAAATAAATTACGTAAGCACGGCATTAAAGTTTGTTCTCATATTATTAACGGCCTTCCACTTGAAGATTACGACATGATGATGGAAACAGCTCGTGAAGTAGCGAAGCTTGATGTACAAGGAATTAAAATCCACTTACTTCACTTATTAAAAGGAACGCCAATGGTGAAGCAATATGAAAAAGGACAACTCGAGTTCCTTTCTCTTGAGGATTACGTAAGTCTCGTTGTTGACCAACTTGAAATGATTCCAGAAGACGTAATTGTGCACCGCATCACAGGTGACGGTCCGCCTGATTTAATGATTGGTCCAATGTGGAGCTTAAATAAATGGGAAGTATTAAATTCCATTGATGCAGAATTTGTACGCCGCGGAAGCTGGCAAGGAAAATATGCAAATGAGGAGAAACAAAAATGAAATTAGAACGTGTATTACCGTTTGCTCGCACTCTCTTGCAAACAGCAGTAAAAGAAGGCGATTACGCTGTAGATGCAACTTTAGGAAACGGCCATGACACTTGCTTCTTAGCTGAAATCGTTGGAGATAACGGAAAAGTATTTGGATTTGATATTCAAAAAGAGGCAATTGAAAGCTCAACAACTCGTCTAAAAGAAAAAAAACTTTTCGAACGTACTGTTTTAGTTCACGATAGTCACGATACTCTTCTATCCGTATTACCAGAAGATGCAAAAGGAAAAGTAACAGGCGCAATCTTCAACTTAGGTTACCTTCCAGGCGGAGACAAGCATATCGTTACAAAACCGAACTCAACAATCTCAGCGATCGAACAATTATTAGAAGTAATGGCACCTGAAGGTATCATCGTCCTTGTTATTTACCACGGACACCCAGAAGGACAAGTAGAACGCGACGCTGTACTTACATTTGCCGAAGAACTAGACCAAAAACAAGCACACGTACTGCGATATGGCTTCATTAATCAACAAAATAACCCGCCATTTATTGTGGCGATTGAGAAGCGATAAAGTGAAACTTTAATCAGTGGGGGCATCCCCACTGATTATTAGTTGAACCAATCGGGCATTTATGGGCAGTTTATCTCCCACCTAACCTCTTTGCTCCAGGCGAATTTTAAGGTGGGAGTTTTACTGCCCGTTAATGCGGAGTAATATATCAACGATTTCTCGGATATATCGATTGTTCGACAAAACATAACAAAAAAAGACGTGCACTCACTGCACGTCTTTTTGTTATTCTCCTATATAATGGATATATACAATATTTGAAGAAAGAAGGATAGAACTTTGCTAGTAGAACTAAGAGGAATTCAAAAGAAGTATGGCAAATCACTTATACTAGACAACATTGATTTATCCATTCCAGAAGGAGAAGCGCTCGCCATTGTTGGCGGGAACGGGACTGGAAAAAGTACTCTACTCAAAATAATTGCAGGCTTTATTTCACCTACGGCAGGGGCACTTCAAAGAAAAAAACATATACAAATTGGCTATGTACCTGAACATTTTCCTGAAGGGATTCGTTTTACATTAGAGGATTATTTATATCATCTCGGCCACATTCACGGTTTATCAACAAAATATGTAAAAGATAAAATTCCGATGCTCCTTGAATCTTTTCACCTACATCATGCAAGACATTCCGTTGTACGAAACTTTTCAAAAGGTATGAAACAAAAAACCGGTATTATGCAAGCATTACTTACAGACGTCCATTTATTAATTTTAGACGAACCGCTTTCTGGGCTCGATCCTAACTCCCAGCAAGAATTAGAACATATTTTACTCTCATTAAAACAACAAGGCATATCTATACTCTTCACATGTCACGAAAAACAACTATTAGAAAACTTCGCCGATAGAATTGTGACGTTAACAAATCATACAATCACAGCAGATACTTTTGTACAAAAAGAGGCAGAACAAGTCTATATTGAAGCAATCGTTCACGACACATTTTCAGCGATAGAACTACAAAAGCAATCCGGTTTTATACACGTTACACACAATTCAAATCAAAACCTTATTCAATTACAAATTGAAAAAGAATATACAAACGACATGCTTCAGTTTTTATTACATAAAAAAGCATCTATCACACTGCTACAACCTAATTTTTAAATCGAAAGAAGGTTTATTATGTTCGCGCTTATTCGTTACCATTTTCTCGACTATACAAAATCGTATAAGTACGTCCCTCCTATTGCGATGTACTTTGTGAGCTTACTTTTTGTATATACATATAAACCGACTCCTATTGTACCGACATATTTAGAAACAGCACTTGCGCTTTATTTATTATCTGCCTGGATTACAATCACAATTTTTCATACGGAAGACCCTATACAAGAGCAAATTACTATTTCTCACACAAATAATATTTCCGCACTATATGTTGGTAAATATATTACAGCTCTTCTCATTTGTACTGTGTTATCTTTTATATCCGTAATCTATCCCATTATTTTGCAAATGTTTAATGAAAAAATAACAGTTTCTTTATTTCTAGTCGGATTTCTCGCTCACATGTCTTTCTCTATACTAGGAATTTCAATCGCAACATTATTTACTAGAAATATAATTCAAAAAGCAAGCACTGCTTGGCTTAGCCTTACATTCATATTGCTTATAACGATTGCTTCTATCCAATTTAAAAAAGAGTTACTATGGTTTTTACCACCTGTCGAAAGCTTTCTCATGCTTGGACAATATAACTATAATATACTGACTCACACACTATGGCTCACAGCTTGGGCTATCGTATATTCATTTTTATTATTTACCTTATTTCTTTTTATCGTTCGCAAAAAACGTTTTTAATTACATATTAAAGGAGACGAAACAATGATCGGAATACTAGCAGGAATGGGACCAAAATCAACTGGGCCATTCGTCAATACAGTTGTAGCAAGGTGCCAAACAATATACGGAGCAAAGTATGATATGGACTTTCCTCATATGATGATCTATTCGTGCCCAACACCGTTTTACATGGATCGCCCTATTGATCACGAAGCGATGAAAAAAGCAATTATTGAAGGAGCACAAAAACTTGAAAGTACTGGCGTAAGCTTTATCGCTATGCCGTGCAATACGGCGCATCTTTATTTTGAAGAATTACAGCGTTCGCTTTCTATCCCGATTTTAAATATAGTCGATGAAACGTTACAATCAATTCCTGAAAATACAAAAAGAGTCGCTCTTCTCGCAACAGAAGCAACTGTTCAAGCCGGTATTTATCAAGACGGGATTGCAAAACGGAATATAGAATACATTCATTATGAAAAATGGCAAACGATGATTAATCAAATTATTACGTATATTAAAAGCGGGGAAGTTGAAAAAGCTCGCAAATTATGGAGCGCGCTCGTTGTGCAGTTGAAGGATGAAGTAGATACCGCAATTATCGCATGTACTGATTTGAATGTTGTAGCGGCTAGTGAGAATTTTGTTGATTCTTCTCAATGTCTTGCGAAAGCGGTTGTTAGGATGTATCTATCAAATACAAAGAAATCTTCATAAACATAGAAAACATCCCTTTTGAAATGTGTTTTATGTTTTATGAAAATCATCCTAAAAACTTTTAACTTTCTTCACAATTCTTTCAAAGTAATCACACTTAATCTCGCTATATTAAATAAGTAGTTATTCATATAGGGAAGGTTAGGGGAACTGAAAGTATGAAAGTAAATCGTTCGCTTCATTACATTTTTTGGCGTTGGCATTTTTATGCTGGGCTTTTTATTACGCCGCTTCTTATTACGTTGTCACTGAGCGGAATTGGGTATTTATTTCGGGAGGAAGTTGAAGATTTCATCTATAAAGATTTATATTTTGGGAAGAGTGCTCAAACAGAATCTATTTCGATGTCTGATTCTATTTCCTTAACAGAGAAAAAATATCCACATTATAGCGTGGCGAAAATTAGTGAGTTTAATGGGGATTATAATACGAGACTTACCATTGCAAATGAGTATACTGGGCAACAAAAATATGTGTATTTAGACAGCAATAATCAAATTGTTGGGGATCAAAATGCAAGTGAAACGTTTGCCAATATAATGAGGGAATTACATAGTTCTCTTTTAGTTGGTGGCACTGTCGTAAACTATACTGTAGAACTTGCGGCATGCTGGACAATCTTTTTAATCGTAACCGGATTGTACATGAGTATACGACAATTCAAAAACACACCATCATCCAATAAGCGAGAAAAAGCAAAAAGACGTCATTCTATTATCGGTATTATATTTACAATTCCTCTCTTTCTGCTAATCGCATCTGGATTGCCATGGTCAGGATTTATGGGGAACCAAATTTATAAAATCGCATCGTCAAATGAATCACTCGGATATCCAAAATTGTACATGGCTCCGCCTGAATCAAAGGTAAAAGAATTGCCGTGGGCAACAAGAAAAGAAGCTCCGCCTGAATCAAATTCAAATGAACCGAAAGCAATTTCTGTCGATGAATTACAAAAAGGAATTGAAATAAAGAAGCCATATGTTATTTCACTACCAGCTGATCCGAAAGGTGTATTCACTGTTTCGAAATCGAGCGGTTCTGGTATTACAGGTATGCATGTTGCACCAAATGAAGAGATAACAGCTTACTTTGACCAATATAGCGGGGAGCTCATTTCAAAAACGGACTATCGTGATTATGGATTACTTGCACAATGGTTCACTTACGGTATCCCGCTTCATGAAGGACATTTATTCGGATGGCCAAATAAAATATTATGCTTACTAACGACATTATCTCTACTACTTCTCATTTATTACGGAATAAAAATGTGGTTAGCAAGAAAGCCGCAAGGAAAATTAGCAGCACCTCCAAAACAAAGAGATAAGAAAAGTATATTCGTTTTCTTTATCATGATGGTAATACTAGGCGCTGTCATGCCTTTATTTGGACTATCTGTTTTAGTTATTTTAGCGATTGAACTTCTTATATATGTATTTTCAAAAATACGATCATAATGAAAAAGCATTTGTACCATCGTGTACAAATGCTTTTTATTTACTGTTCTCTTTTTTTCTACCACTTATTAAAAAAACAATATCTACTATAATAATCAATGCAATGATAATTTGAGCTACATAATCCATCGTTGTAGGACCGCCGGTTTTATTCATCATCATATACATTCCAGTTACAAATGAAATGGAAAGTAGCACAAGTAATGTTACTTCAATATTGTCATATAGCTTTTGAAACAATCGCTTCATTTCCACCACCGCTTTCACCATATTATAACAAAAAAAACCACTCTACATGAGTGGTTTTCTTCATCACTGCGCTGTTTTCTTTCGGTACATCTTCCCGTTCCAATAGAAGAATCGTGAAGTGAGGCCTCCGTACTTTACAATGCGCCGTGCCATTTTGTGCATATTCTTTTGTGCTGATACTTTTTGATCTGATAAATAAATACCAAGTAATCCTCGGCTTATAAGGCGATGAAACTTCGCATGAGGCAAATCACCAATGCTCTTCTCTGCTTCTTCTACAAAGTGTTTCATACGATCTAATATTGCTTGCTCGTTTTCATAATAACTACAGAAATTCAAATCCCCGCCGGCGCGGTCTTCTTCTTGATCAATGAAATAATCAAGTAAGATATGAAGTCCTTG
Source organism: Bacillus cereus group sp. Bce019 (assembly GCF_051781745.1). Lineage (NCBI taxonomy): Bacteria > Bacillati > Bacillota > Bacilli > Caryophanales > Bacillaceae > Bacillus > Bacillus cereus group sp. Bce019. The sequence continues at coordinate 119,803 of NZ_JBPWJX010000009.1, read as the reverse complement.
TACGTAAGGGAAGTACCCTTGTCTAATTTTCGCAATATCTTCATCATGTAATTCATCATGAAATGCATATGCTACAAGACAGAAAATTCCAAGTGTAGAACCGGCACATGCTGAAAATTCAAACCAACTCATCTCAGGTAAGTTTTCTTTATGTGCTTCAAACCAATTTTTCAGGCGCGGCTCTCTTTCTTCTAATTTCACATGTTTATGAATTTGCAAATCACAATAATAACAAGCAAGTTCATGAAGAACAGGAGCAATTTTGTCATAGTGCTTCGTTTTCTTTAAAACATCTTGGCATGTTTCAACAAGTTCATCTAAATAACCACCATCATCTTGATCATCACGATAACGATAATAATTACCGCCACCTTCTACTTCAGGTGATAATGCCATTAACATCGATTCATGCAGTGCGGCAAAATCATTTGGATCAAGTGATGTACTGCGATCACATAAATTATCTAAATAGTCGCTGATCGTTTGATACGCTACGATAAAACGAATACATTCTTCTCGGTGTTCATTTGCTAGCAGAGCTAAAATGCCACCGCCCTCACAATGAAACGTTTTATGCTCAATACTTGCGATTGCCTGACTATGAAGCTCATCATTCGGAATATGGTAGGCACGCTCTTTCCACATCGCTAGCTCATGGTGTACAACCGGAAACACATCACGGTATACTTTCGCCATGAGCGTTATGGGATTACTCGGTACGTTCACTTCTTCCTTCATCTCCTCTATTAAATGTACAAATAATGATTTATTTGTTTGTTTTTACTATATTATTGACATGCATTTCAGTAAATGACTGAATATAACTCAAAATTTCATCACGCTCATACTCATTTAATAACTCGTGATAACAATTCGGCCATTCTTTAAAAGCCTTATCACTTATTTTAACATTATCAAACCAAGTGCGGACACGTGTTTTATCTACAAGTTTATCCTCACAAGCTTGCATTAGCAAGAGCGGAACATCTGGAAAATCATCTATTTTTTTATGAGCAATTTCGATAGACTTAATCAATTCACTATACCAACGTACTGATACTTTGCGCAAGAACAAAGAATCATTCTCCATTGCATCTCTCACTTCGTGGTTACGTGTTGACATTTCCACCGTAAGATTCGTTGCAAATTGCAATTTTGGAGCCACAACATTTAATATTTTTGAAGCAAATTGAAGCGGAGCAGAGGGTCCAGTCACTACCCCTAAACAAGGCGAACTCAAAATAATACCCTCTACATCTTCTCTCTTCGTTTCTTGCATCATACGAATGACAATAAGACCACCCATACTATGACCGAATAGAAAAATAGGTAACCTATACTTTCTTGCTTCTTTCACCCATAGTTTAACTTCCTCTATGTATTCATCAAATGAATCAATATGTCCTCTATTTCTTGAAGTCGTTCCATGTGACGGAAGATCCCCCATCACGACGTGGTAGCCGATATGATTCCACATTTCCGCAACGGCTTCGTAACGTCCGTGATATTCCATTGCGCCGTGCACAATAACAATGACAGCCTTTGCTTCCTCCGCTTCATAATTCCACATACGGCTCTCCTCCATTTCACTCTTTCTCATAATTTGATACACTAAAACTAGTCTCTAGGAAAGGAAGACTTTACATGATATATCCTTACAAAGAAAAAAAACCGAAAATTGCGAGTAGTGCTTTTATCGCTGACTATGTTACGATTACAGGCGATGTTTACGTTGGCGAGGAATCAAGTATTTGGTTTAATACAGTCATCCGTGGTGATGTGTCACCAACGATCATTGGAGACCGAGTAAATGTACAAGATCAATGTACACTCCACCAAAGCCCTCAGTATCCTCTTATTTTAGAAGATGATGTTACAGTTGGGCATCAAGTTATTTTACATAGCTGTCATATTAAAAAGGATGCTTTAATTGGAATGGGATCCATTATATTAGATGGTGCTGAAATTGGCGAAGGAGCTTTTATCGGCGCTGGAAGCCTCGTTTCACAAGGAAAGAAAATTCCACCAAACACGTTAGCTTTCGGTCGTCCCGCGAAAGTCATTCGTGAATTAACAGAAGAAGACCGTAAAGATATGGATCGTATTCGCACGCAATACGTTGAAAAAGGTCAATATTATAAATCATTACAGAAGTAAATTTCCGCTGCCATAAGATTGGCAGCTTTTTTTATATAAAAACTAACTTTTTCTTTACAAAACATTATTACTCCCTCAACAAAATCTTATTAAAATAAAAGCTAATATCTCCATATATATGTAAACGAGGGAGGAGAATTTTCATGAAGGTCAGTGGATTATATAAAATAGAATGTTACATTTTCAAAGGAATTAATCGCTACTTTGATCAAAAAACATTAAATATCTTTTTCAGCAATATTACTCATATCGGTGGCGCGACTTTCTCCATCGCACTCACACTTTTCTTTTTAATTTTTGCAAAAGGTACTTTACACCAAGCAGCAATTGCAGCTGCTATTTCTTTAGCAATTAGCCATATTCCTGTACAAATATTAAAAAGATGGTATCCACGAAAACGTCCTTATTTAACAATTCAGGATGCAAAATATCCAGTCCATCCATTAAAAGACCACTCTTTCCCGTCTGGTCATACAACAGCCGTTTTCTCTGTCTTCATTCCATTTATTTGCTATAACCCAAGCTTACTTGCTTTCCTATTACCGTTAGCATTATGCGTCGGTATTTCACGTATTTATTTAGGACTTCACTATCCGTCAGATGTATTCGTCGGTATGTGCCTTGGCACTTGCTCTGGCATCATCTCTTTTTATCAATTCATCCCACTTTTCACATAAAGGAGTGATATGATGAGAGTCGCCATTTTTACCGATACTTTTACGCCACAAGTTAACGGGGTTGCGAAAACGTTAGAGCGATTAACACGATATTTTCAGAAAGAACAGATCGCCTATTCTGTTTTCGCCCCTCAGCATACAGCTGAAGATAATTTTGTAGCGAATGTGAATAAGATGAGAAGTATCCCGTTAACAATATTATATCCAGAATGTCGTTTTTCTTTTCCTACTCCGCGCATTAAACGAGAACTACTTTCCTTTAAACCTGACATTATTCACATTGCCACACCTTTCAACATGGGACTTTGTGGATTGTATTATGCAAAAAAGTTAAACATCCCAGTTGTCGGTTCTTATCATACTGATTTCGATGCCTATTTACGTTATTACAAAATCGAATTCCTCTCCAATATGCTTTGGAACTATTTAAAATGGTTTCATAGTCATATGCAAAAAAATTTTGTACCTTCCTTTGAAACATTACATCAATTAAAAAACAAAGGCTTTCAGGCCCTCTCTATATGGGGACGTGGTGTAGATTGCAGACTCTTTCATCCAGCTTACAATACAGACCTATTCCGAAAAAAATATAATATTACAGCGAAGTATATCCTTTCCTATGTTGGACGAATTGCCCCTGAAAAAGATATTGATACGCTGCAACACCTTATTGTTAAAACAGCACATACTCGAAACGATATTCATTGGCTCATCGCAGGAGACGGTCCTCTAGCAACAAGTTTACGTGAAGCTGTTCCGAAAACAAATATTACTTTTACTGGCTATTTACAAGGTACAGATTTAGCTGAAGCATATGCTTGTTCTAACATGATGGTATTTCCATCAACTACTGAAACATTCGGAAATGTCGTACTTGAATCACTCGCATGCGGTACACCTGTCATTGGTGCAAATAGTGGCGGGGTTAAAAATATTATTACAGATGGAAAAACAGGAATTCTTTGTCCACCTAAAAATGAGGACGCATTTCTATCATCCATTTATTCTTTATTGCAAAATGAAGAAAAACTTGAGCAGATGGGAATAGAAGCTTCATCTTTTGCGAAATCAAAGAGCTGGGATGAGATCTTTCGTGGCTTGTTTAACCAATATGAAGAAGTCCTTCAGCATAACGCATCAAAGTTGCTTGCTTAAATGGAAAAACTCCCTTCGGTTTTTTGAAGGGAGTTTATTACATGGTCATAAACTTTAGTTTAATAAATGATACATAAGGTTAAACATTGTTTTATTTCTATATTAATTATATCAAAAATAAACATAACTAAACAGACTTGTAATAAAAACCCATAAAAATTAATATATGGTTATACAGTATTTTAACTGTATAATGATTTTAAGAATTCCCCTTAAAATCAACTTACTCACATACCTTTATACAGCAATTGTTCCCCAATTCTGTATGTCAAAAAAACCTTTCATTCATTTGAAAGGTCTTTTTGAGCCTGCACATATTCTTCTTTCGTATTTACATTTATAAACCAATCCGCATTCACTTGTACATCTTCTCCAGAAACATACTTCACATTACATTGTGATAAAAGCTGCCCCATACTTCTTTTCTCTTCCTGAAGTAAAGCATAAATCTTTTCTTTCACGCGGTTATGATACGCTGCAAGTAGCGGTTGTTTTCTTCCGTTAACAATAGGTACAACCGCATCATATTCATTGCTCGTTTGCTCCAGTAAAATGGTAAACCATTCATGCGAAACATTTGGCGCATCGCAAGGCATAATAGCATACCAATCTGCTTCTATGTATTCCATTCCTGATACAATGCCGGCCAGCGGTCCATTCCCTTTATAGTGCGGGATATCTTCTATAACAGGAACTTGTACGAATTGTTCTACTCGCTCTTTTATATCAGAATGACTAATGACTACAACTTCTTGGAGCACACTTGTCATCACTTTCAAAATATGCTCAATAAAAGTACTACCTTGCCAGCTCACTAACGCTTTCGGCTCACCAAATCTACTCGACATACCGCCCGCTAATACAATTCCAGCCCACTTACTCATTGGCGATGTAGCTCAAATGTAATATGGCCTAATTCCGGTAAAATTAATTTATTCATCGCAAGGCGAACCGCCCCGCTCGATCCTGGCATCGAGAAAACTACTTTGCGCCCAATTGTACCACCAATCGCTCTACTTAACATTGCGCTGCTTCCGATATCTTCTAAATAACTAATCATGCGGAACAGTTCACCAAACCCGACAATCTCTTTATCTAATAGAGCTGACACTGCTTCAATTGTTACATCGCGCTTCGTAATACCAGTACCGCCATTTGTTAATACAACATCTACATCTTCCTTATGATAACCAGCTAACACTGCTTGCTGAATACTTTCTTTATCATCTTTTACAATTTCATAAGAGGTCACTGTATGGCCCGCTTCTTTTAACAATTCATGTAATAGTTGTCCGCTCTTATCCGTTTCTTCCGTACGTGTATCGGAAATCGTTACGATTTTGCAGCGCACTTCTTTTGGCGCTTGTTTTTTATGTTCAGTTACGCTCATTTTTTATCTTTCCTTTCATTTAACTTTGTGAAATTATGTATAAACTAAAGAATTCAATATGATACAATATAAGTATATTTATCCATATAAAGGAGCTTTATATGATTCAAAATATGAAGCGATACGTACTCATTATACCATTCCTAATTATATTATCCCTTTTTCAATGCATCGCTTACGGATTTAATATTAACTTTTTAAAATTGTATGTGCTGATGCCTGATCGTGGTATTCGTTACTATTTAACGAGCACATTAATTCCTCTCGTACTTGCCTATATAGTTGATTTTATTTCTAAACGTTCTATCTCTAAATAAGGAGGTCTACCTATTATGGAACTATACAAAAAATTAACAACAACATTCATCCTCTTATTTATCGCTTCCATTACTGTCGGCTTTTCTCTAAAAGGAGCAATTCCATACGCTACATTAGTAAGTATTATATTCGCAACACTATTTTTACTAAGCAGTGCATTTTGCGCGGGTAAAGCACGTCAAATGAAAGGTTGATTACATATGTTCCAGAAGAAACCAATCCTTTTTAAATCATGTGAAAAGGAAATACAAAAGGGGGACTTACATTGTTTGAATCAAACCGTATCCAGTTACGAAAGTTTTCCGAAGATGATATTCTAACATATTATAAATGGCATAATGATATAGACGTTATGAGTTCAACTACTCTCACTCTTGATAAATATTCCCTTCAAGACACAGAAAAACTTTGCCAGCAATTTATTCATTCTTCGGACTCTAAGAGCTATATCATTGAAGAAAAATCTACGCATCTTTCAATTGGTATTACTTCTTTAATTCATATTGATTCGTATAACCGAAACGCTGAATGTATTATTGATATTGGTAACAAGGATTACTGGGGGCAAGGTTATGGGAAGGAAGCTTTCACCTTATTATTGGATTATGCATTTTTAGAATTAAATTTACATCGCCTTTCTTTACGAGTATTTTCTTTTAACGATAGAGCAATTAAATTATATAAATCACTCGGTTTTCAACATGAAGGAACTTGTAAAGAAGCTATATTCCGCAATGGCAATTGGCATGACATTGAACTCTTCGCTTTATTCCAACGTAATTATAAATAAAAAAAGCTTTGCGCTCACTGCGCAAAGCTTTTTTTCATATATTATAGACCAGCTTGCTCTTTTAAAGCTGCAGCTTTGTCTGTACGTTCCCATGATAAATCTACATCAGTACGTCCGAAGTGGCCGTAAGCTGCTGTTTGTTTGTAAATTGGGCGACGTAAGTCTAGCATTTTAATAATACCAGCTGGGCGAAGATCGAAGTTGTTACGAACTAGTTCTACTAATACGTCTTCAGATACTTTACCAGTGCCGAATGTATCAACTGAAATTGATACTGGTTGTGCTACACCGATTGCGTATGCAAGTTGTACTTCTGCTTTTTCAGCAAGACCAGCTGCTACGATGTTTTTCGCAACATAACGAGCTGCATATGCTGCAGAACGGTCAACTTTCGTTGCATCTTTACCAGAGAATGCACCGCCACCGTGGCGAGCGTATCCACCGTAAGTATCAACGATGATTTTACGTCCTGTTAAACCAGCATCACCTTGTGGTCCACCAATTACGAAGCGGCCAGTTGGATTAATGAAGAATTTTGTTTCTCCATCCATTAATTCTGCTGGTACTACAGCTTTAATTACGTGCTCTTTTAAGTCGCGATCGATTTCTTCCCATGTAACATCTGGGTGATGTTGTGTAGAAATTACGATAGTATCAACACGTACTGGTTTACCATTTTCATCATACTCAACTGTAACTTGCGTTTTTCCATCCGGACGTAAGTATGATAATGTATCATCTTTACGTACTTCAGTTAAACGGCGAGCTAATTTGTGAGCAAGCGAGATTGGAAGTGGCATTAACTCTTGTGTTTCATTACATGCGAAACCAAACATTAAACCTTGGTCTCCTGCACCAATTGCCTCAATCTCAGCGTCAGTCATTTGACCTTCGCGTGCTTCTAGCGCTTGGTCAACACCCATAGCGATGTCAGCAGATTGCTCATCGATAGATGTTAAAACTGCACAAGTTTCTGCATCGAATCCGTATTTTGCGCGTGTGTAACCAATGCCTTGAATTGTTTCACGAACGATTTTTGGAATATCTACGTAAGTAGAAGTCGTAATTTCCCCCGCTACCAATACTAAACCAGTTGTTACAGTTGTTTCACAAGCTACACGTGCATTTGCGTCTTTTGATAAGATCGCATCTAAAATTGAATCAGAAATTTGGTCACAAATTTTATCTGGATGTCCTTCAGTTACAGACTCAGATGTGAACAGATGACGTTTTTTTGTCATGTGGTAAACCTCCCTACAGTAATTGTATATATTGTACGGAACTCATCCTTAATTTGCCACAAACTGCGACATACATTTATTCTCCCACACAAGCATACAGAAAAACCTTTCCTACTTTACATAGAGGAAAGGTTTAATTTGCTACTTGCATACTGCTTTTTGCCCTTCGCTCTTATCGTTCGAGACCTGTAGCCTCGCACAGGTTTTAGCACCTATTCACCTGCATTTATCAATACAAGTGAGGTTGCTGGGCTTCATCGGGCCTGTCCCTCCGCCAGCTCGGGATAAGAGAGTATCCGTCCCAACCTATACTAAAGAAATGATATTCATTTGTCAATTAATATTCACATTTTCCTGAAAGTTTTTCTCAATACGCCTGAAATGAAATATTAATAGGGAAATAATGCATTCACACAAACAAAAAGAAATAAATAGTATACATTATTTATATAATTGTGTTATACTCTTGTTGGGGATTACGAGAAATATTTCATTAAATGAAAAGGATGGTATATAAATATGAGTACTGTGAATGTCCAAATTGGTTTACACGAATTATTGAACGGAAGCAATGCACAGATTCAACTAAGTGTTCCGCAATTAGTGGAAAAAGTATTAATGCGAAATGAAGGGAAATTAACTTCTACTGGTGCCGTTTCTGCTTCAACAGGAAAATATACAGGACGTTCTCCTAAAGATAAATTTATTGTGAAAGAAGCATCGGTTGCTGACAAAATTGCTTGGGGAGCTGTAAACCAACCGATTTCTGAAGAACATTTTAATAAATTATATACTAAAGTTTTAGAATACTTAAAAGAAAAAGAAGAGTTATTCGTCTTCAAAGGATTTGCAGGCGCTGACCGCAATTACCGCCTACCAATTCAAGTTATTAACGAATATGCATGGCACAATTTATTTGTACATCAATTATTCATTCGTCCAACTGAAGAAGAATTAACAACTCATGAGTCAGGGTTCACAATTGTTTCTGCACCGAACTTCAAAGCTGATCCAGCTGTTGACGGTACAAACTCTGAAGCATTCATTATGGTTTCATTCGAAAAACGTATTGTACTAATTGGTGGTACAGAATACGCTGGAGAAATGAAAAAATCAATCTTCTCTATTATGAACTTCTTACTACCTGAACAAGATATTCTTTCTATGCATTGCTCTGCAAACGTAGGTGAAGAAGGCGACGTAGCACTATTCTTCGGTTTATCTGGAACAGGTAAAACAACATTATCTGCTGATCCAAACCGTAAATTAATCGGTGATGATGAGCACGGTTGGTCTGATAACGGTGTATTCAATATTGAAGGCGGTTGCTACGCGAAATGTGTAAACCTTTCTCACGAGAAAGAACCACAAATTTTCGATGCAATCACATTTGGATCTGTTTTAGAAAACGTTATCATTAATGACCAAACACGTATCGCCGACTACAACGATACTACTTTAACAGAAAATACCCGTGCTGCATACCCTATGCATGCGATCGACAATATCGTACTGCCAAGTGTTGCTGGACACCCAAATACAATTATTTTCTTAACTGCTGATGCATCTGGCGTATTGCCTCCAATCAGTAAGTTATCAAAAGAGCAAGCTATGTATCATTTCTTAAGTGGTTACACTAGTAAACTAGCAGGAACAGAGCGCGGCGTTACTTCTCCGCAAGCTACATTCTCAACTTGCTTCGGTTCACCATTCTTACCACTTGATGCATCTCGCTACGCTGAAATGCTTGGTGAAAAAATCGAGAAACACGATGCGAAAGTATTCTTAGTAAACACTGGCTGGACTGGTGGCGAATACGGCGTTGGTAAACGTATGAACTTAGGTTACACTCGTGCAATGATTCAAGCTGCATTAAACGGTGAACTTGCGAAAACTGAAACAGCTAAACATGATATCTTCGGTCTTGAAGTTCCACTTCACGTACCAGGTGTACCTGACGAAGTGTTAATGCCTGAACAAACTTGGGCTGATAAAGCTGCTTACAAAGCAAAAGCAATCGAACTTGCAAATGAATTCAAAGCTAACTTCAAAAAGTTCGACAGCGTATCTGAAGACATTATTAACTTAGGCGGTCCAATCGCTTAAATTAAAACTTTCTGTTGGAATAACCCTTTACTCATATGAATAAGTGTCGTGTAACCGTAAAGTTTCGCGTACTCACCGACAAAACCCAATGCGGCTTAACGGTTACACACACTTACATAAAAAAGAAGCTTACGTGAAAACGTAAGCTTCTTTCTATATCTTATATAAAGTGAAACGCTAATCTCTTCATCTGTGACCTAGATTATAAAATTACAGCTTCGAATATATACATTATATCCCTACTCACTACATCTCTCGGGTTTCACATCGTATGGGGCTAAAAAAGGCCCTGACCGCTTCTATCCGTGACTGGATCATCTATTCCATCTAAAAAGAAGTCTTTTATCTTTTTAGCTCTTTGTTAGTTCTTTCTCATCTTTCATGCTATAGTAACCTAAATTCACAACGATTAAGAAATACCCACCCATAATCCCTACTGCAAACGCCCACATAACCATGTGGTGCTCAATTTCGTACATAATAATAGCACCCAAAATGGCAGCTGCAAAACGGTTAAACATACCGAGTGTCGGTGCTTTCGTCTTCTTTACAATACTATCTCCAAGCTTCTCAATTCTTCTGCCTAAAAGCCAAACGCAATACATACTTACAATAAGCCCAATTCCAGCACCTAAAAAGTGTGCTGAAAACGGTGTTAACATCCAACCTAGTAACAAAATACCTAGTATATAATACGATTGGATTTTAAATGATCTTAGTGACATACTAATCATGCTGTACCTCTCTTCATTCGTTCTTATCTATCCAACAAAAAATTTCTTTCAAATTCATATTCCTTACATTCATTTCATTCAAATTAAAAACAACATAAACAGTATGTTTATGTTGTTTAAATGTTTTTAGAAAATAATATTATACAAGATTTCAAACATCATATTCTCATATTTTGTGACGGTTTTTCAAACTTTTTTCGTCCATTTATGAAAAAAATGATATCAATCTATGAACATACGGATATGATGTAATAAGCACACAAATAAAGGGGGCGTCTAATGATTTATTTTTTAATGGCTCTCATTCACCTCATTATCCCTGCACTTATTGGACTTTCATTGTATTGGTACACGAAAAATCATAGCATTTTTTACGCTGTCCTCGGTGTTCTTCTTCCAGGTATTATTCTTATTACACTCTTCCGTATTCCATTTTTAAACTTAATTCCACTTATTACTGCTATCTTATTTCTCATCTTCTTACCAAAAATAAAAAAATAGGAAAGCAGATCATAGGTGATCTGTTTTCCTATTTTGATATAGGTTCCCCTGCAATAGAATGAACTTTTACTTTTTCTGATTTCACAAACCATAGACCGACAAAAATGATAATTCCACCGATGATTTGTTGAAACGATACATATTCATTTGCCCAGACAGCTGCAAATAAAACAGCTACAAGCGGCGTTATATACATATATACCATCGTATGTGACGCCCCAATTTTTTGAACACCAACATACCACATTACTAGACCAAATACTGTTACAAAGAAAATAGAATATAGTAAAGCAAATAGTGTCATTCCGTGAGTAATGTGAAATGGCATGACAAATACATGTGGACCACTTAACAATAATAGCGGAATCGCACCCACTAATGCAGACCATGCAGTAACACGTAATGCTGAATATTTTTTAATTAATGGTCCTGCTAAAACAGGATAAAGCCCCCAGCATATTGATGTAATAAGTCCAATTCCATTGCCATAAAAAGAACTAGTAAGTGAATGTCCTGCTACTAAAACTAAGGCTGCACCAACAAAGGCAGTCATAGAACCGATTAACTTTCGAGAAGAAAACTTTTCTTGTTTCAGAAAAATCGCAAATGCAGTTGTAAAAATAGGTGAAATAGAAATGAGTAAAGAAGCATTTGTAGCGGATGTATATTTGACAGTTTCCATAAATAACGTTTGATACAGTACAATACCTACAACGCTAACGATAATTAATCTAGGTATATCCGTTCGCTCCATATAAACCGACTTTTCAATACAAAAGGTAAGGAGTAACAGAAGCGGTGCCGCCGCCATCATACGAAGTGCAGTAAACTCAATTGCTGTAAATTCTAAAAGTCCATACTTCGCAATTGTATAGTTAATCCCCCAAATAATAACAACACTTAAAATTAATAACTCAATTCCCCATCTTCTCATGCGTATCCCCTCCGCAAAGAAGATTATACAGAAAATTCAATCACATGTACATTTCATTATGTGAAAAAATCTTTTTATTATATGAAACGTTTTGGTAAATGAAATTATATCGGCGATTTTCTGAATATATCGGCGCAACTCCATTTATATCGGCGATTTCCCAAATATATCAGCGCAACTCCATTTATATCAGCGATTTTTTCAATATATCGACTTATCGACAATAATAGCGACTTATAAAATAAAAAAAGTGAGTCCAAAATACATTTTGGACTCACCTTTACTATACTCGAACGTGTAATTTCATATTTGGATTATAAAACTGGCTTGGGCTCTTCAACTGAAAAGTTCCTCCACCTTCATGCCAATCAACCGTTAACTTATCATCCATAAATACAAGCTTTGTACGATCAGCGATAAAATTCATTGTGCTTGATTCAATATCCACATCGCGCTCATCTTTCTCTGCTACAGCTACTAAATCGATGATTCCGCTCATAACACAACCGCAACCTTCATTATCATAAAATAACTTTATATATTTCGCTTCACTTGGAATCGTATCCATAATCTTTTTATATGCTGCTTCTGTTACAGTAACGTACATATGTTAATCTTCACCCTCTCTTCTCTTATCATTCATATATTGTATCACCATTTTTCTTAAAAGTTATATACAGAAAATTAGGACTAATATACAATGTATGTGATAAAGTTTCAGCAATCGAGCTTTTATGAGTAGTTCATGCAGGAGAAAGGATGTTTACTATCTGTGTTCAAACTACAACGATATCCCATGTTATTAGGTGTATTTAGTAGTTTCTTCATTTCTAGCGGAATGCTATTACAGCATGTACTTCCCTATTCTCCTTCTATTAGCTGGATTCTAGGTTTTATTTGTTTCCTATCCGCTTCTTATTTTGCTACGAAGAATACAAACAACTCATAAAGCAAGAATCATCTTAAGGAGGATTATCAAACATGCCAGCCTTAAAAAAAATAGAGCAATCACTCGATCACTTATTCCAAATCGAAAAATACGGAAAAGATAGTGCCTTTAGTCGATTTATCCCAGCCGTATATGATCCTATCAAATTTCCTTGGCAACAATTTTTCGAAGCAAATTTTGTAGATTTATTTAACGGCCTTATGATGCACGGATCTGAAAATGTAAACAAAGTATTTTTAGCTGTATTCCCTACAGATGACGTTCTTGAAACATTCATTTCACAATCCACACCCGGTGATTTACTCTTTATGCACCATCCCCTTGTAATGGAGTGCGGTGATCCGCTTGGAAAATCAGGCCGCGGTTTCTTACCAATTCCTGAAAAATATTTGCAAGGAATAAAAGAAAAACAACTTTCTATATATACATGTCACGTACCAATGGATTTTCATCAAACAAATGGAACGAGTATTTCAATTGCAAAAGCATTAAACGCTACTGTAGTGGACGACTTTGCATATGGAGGTCCAGAGCAAGAACCAGTTGGCCTTATTTGTGAAATAGATGAAACATCAACAGAAGCACTCCAAAAACATCTAAAACAACTCTTCCAGATTCCTTACACAGACTTCGAAGGTAAACGACATGATTCCATCAAAAAAATCGCAATTATCGCTGGATGTGGCGATGTTGTATCTTTAATGAAGGAAGCAGAAGAAAAAGGTGCTGAAGCATATATTACAGGAGAAATCCATTGCCATATCGACAATGATTACGGCAGACATAAATACTCGCTCATTATGGATTATGTAAAAGAAACGAATATGTCTCTAATTGGTGTGTCACACTCTGCCTCTGAATACTTAGTGAAAGAGACATTGATGTATGATTGGTTTAAAGAGAATTTTGATGTGGATGTTATTTTGCTTCCGCAGGAAAAATGGTGGTTATAAATTTTTAAAGAGATAGCTAATTTAGCTATCTCTTTTTACTAAACTTAAAATTTCATGAGGCGTTTGAAAAATATAATCAGCCTCCTCGAAGCCTTTCCTTGTTTTCGCTCCCCACAGGGCTAAACCAAATTTTGCTCCCGCTTGTTTTGCGCATTGTAAGTCATATACTGAATCACCTATGTATATCGCTTCTTGTGCATCTATATTCAATCTTTTTAGACATGTCACAAGTGGCTCTGGATGTGGTTTATGTTTTATTGTATCTTCTACACAAATAGAGTGTTCAAAATATGAATGTAATCCAAATGGCTTGAAATCATTGATAAACTCTTGGCGTGTTTTTGAAGTAACAATACCTGTTCGAATCTTATATGAAGATACTATTTCAATCACTTCCGCAATTCCTTTAAATACTGTAATTTCATTCTTAAAATCTGCCATATTACGTATCCATTTCTCATGAACTGCTTTCATATTTTCCACACCAATTTCTTGTAACGCAGCCATACCAGGAATACCTAATGCAAAATGTAGCTTTTCTAATGAATAATTCATCCCTTCATCTCGCAACGTTCTCTGTAATGAATATAAAACTGCTTTTTCCGTATCTAACATTGTTCCGTCAATATCAAATATAATTCCCTTCATTTTTACGTCCCCCCTTTACTTCACTCCAGTGATTAGCTCAATTCCATATTCTTTCACTACTCTTTCTAAATTGCCGGGAATAACACCATTCGTAATAATTGTATCTATTGATTCTAATGACAGCGCCTTAAAGTTTTGACGTTGATTCATTTTTGTCTCATCGGCAAGTAAAAACACTCCATTCGTTTGTTTAACAATTTGACGCTTAAAATGAATATCTTCCTCATACGCATAATAAACACCATCTTCTGTAAGACCGGGTGATCCAATAAAAACTTTATCAAAATGATAATCTTTTAGTTTCTCCATTGCAGAAAAACCCGCCATATAACGTGAGTGTTTATTTAATTCTCCACCCAAAATATGAATATTTACATTCTCCATCTCCATTAAATGATTTACTGTATCAATTGAATTTGTAACAACCGTTATGTTACTTGCTGTCAAAAATGAAGCCATACAGTTAACAGTTGTTGAAACATCAAGATAAATAATTTCATTATCTCCTACAAAAGAAGCAGCTTGCTTTCCAATAGATATCTTATATTCAATTTCTTTTTCCTCACGATTTACATAATCCGATATTTTACGGTGGAAAGATGATAAAGCTACACCACCATGAGTTCGTATTATTGTTGTTTCATTTGTTAACTTTACAATATCTCTTCTTGCTGTATCTCTGGAAACTTGAAATAGCTCACACATCATCTTCAAACTCATCGTCCTATGTTCATTCAAATACTCCATTATTTTTATTAAACGTTCCTCTTGATTCATACTCTCACCCATTTTTATTTACTTTTAAGTATTTTTAAGTTATTTTAAGTATATCACAACAAATTAACTTAAATAAACCTTAAAATGACTTAAAACGGAAGTGAGAAAATGCTACGTACAATTATTTTTGATTTTGATGGCACACTAGCTGATACTTTACCTTTATGTTATTACTCGTTTCAAAACGTTTTTTGGCAATTTGATAATAAAGAAATTACTGAAGCAGAGATTCTTTCTATGTTTGGTCCAAGTGAAGTTGGTATTATTCATGAGAACTTACTTTTTGAAGAAAAAGAAGTAGCAGTTGAAAGATACTATGAATGTTATGAAGAAAAGCATCATGATTACGTAAAGCGAAATCATGAAATAGTAGACCTTTTAATACATTTAAAAAAACAAGGGTTTCAGTTAGCTATCGTAACTGGAAAAGCAAGAAGAAGCCTGGACATTTCTCTAAAAGCATTAGGATTAGTTTCTTTCTTCGACTGTATAGTAGCTGGAGATGATGTAATGAAGCCAAAACCTGACCCTGAAGGTATTCTTTTTGTATTAAATACATTAAATGTAAATGCAAACGAAGCAATTTTTATTGGGGATAGTGATGCTGACATACTTGCTGGAAAACAGGCAGATGTACGAACGATTGGCGTACAATGGTTACCAAACTATCAATCTGCTACATTTACTGTGCAACCAGATGATTTTATTAAGAAAACAGATGATTTTCTCGTCTCATTAAATACTAGATTTTCAAAATAAGTAATAGATATTTTATAACTACTTATTATTCTGTATTTATAGAAAAAAATTCGATATACAATACACTCTCACCCTATTTTTGAAATCTAGACACAAAATACGATCTGCCATACAAAAATATAGAATTCATAATATATATATTAGTTATATTTTAAAAACTAGATTTTCAAAATATAGAAAGGAGAACTTATATGTAACACTTAATTGCTTTAGTTGCGACGGCAGACGCAACAGCAGTTCTAACGGAAACACTGGAACTATGGTATTTTCCATTAAACCAACGGATAGCGGAGCAGGACAAATTCAAGTATTTAATCCTACTCCGGCAGTAGGTCCCGCTGCTGTAACTTGGACTAGTATTACAACTGGAAACCCAGTTGCAAGAGGAGATGCTATATCCCTTTATATTACCCCTGGAATTACTGCAAGTGCTGTATATTCTATTTTTCTAATTACCGATATATAGCAATTCATTTCATAAAAAAAGACCCGAAATTCGGGTCAACAAATAGAAATATAAATGAACTACAACAAATAACAGACAAAGCCATTATATATTTTTCATAGTAAAACATCCATTATTTTCTTTTTACACTATCAATATATTATTTTTCGTTATCGTCCTCTTTTTTAGAACGCCTACCTAAGAAGAACACAAAAACATCACTTCCAAATAAGTGATGTTTTTTGTAGTTAATGCAGTGGTAACATAACCTCAACTGTCGTTCCAACCCCAACTTCACTTTCAAAACTCATTTTACCGTTGTGGTCTTTAATAATTTTTTCTGTAACTACTAAACCTAGACCAGTTCCTGTTTCTTTCGTTGTATAAAAGGCTTCATTTAACTTTGGAATTTTATCTTTCGGAATGCCGCATCCCTCATCTTTCACTTGAACGATGATTCCATCTTTTACAGTAACTTTAATCGTAATTGTTCCGCCAACTGACATTGCTTCAATTGCATTTTTGATTAAATTAAAAAAGACCTGTTTTAATCGTTTTTCATCACATGTAATTGATGGTAAGTCTTTACTGTAAATACCCTGTATGTGGACTCCTTGTTTTAAAGCAGGCTTTTCCATAACTCGAATAACATAAGAGATAATTTCTTGTATGTTATGAGTTTCTGATTCTAGTGATTTAGATTTCTCAAATCCACTAAGTTCTGTAGCAATTATATGAATCCGATCTACTTCTTGTTTCATAATATCACTATAAATTTTATCCTCTGGATGCTTGTCTGCTTGTTTATTCACAAGTTTTTTTAAGTTTGCTAAAGGTCTTCTAATCTTATAACCAATAACCGTTGCCATCTTTCCAACAGCTGCTAGTTTTTCTGTCTGTTTTATTTCTTTGTCCATCATCTCAAGCGTACGAACGTAAGACTGAACCCTTAAAAATATAATCCAACATATGATAGTAAATACGCTATATAATGCCATTGGGATTAAAACGAGAGAAGATTGAATAACAATTCCTGTAAGAGCATACTTTCCGATAAGTATCGCTGGAACTAACCAGAAATATCTTTTATTCACAAAGATTGGTGCAAACAAAATAAAAAATCCTTCTACTATATTTCCACCGTCAAATTCTGCATCGCTACCATAATAAATCATAATGTTATGGATACAATCTAATACATTATAGCCAATTAGAATAATATACTTTACCGCAAAAGCATTCTTCCATTTCATAAAGTATATTCCAATGCAAAACAATACCACCATCAAAAAGTAAAGCCATAAACCTAAGCCATCATCAAAATCTCCTACACCTTCTTGCTCTCCACCGATTAACGGTACAATAAATTCATAGGCAAGATCATATACAAAAAATATAATAAAAAATAAACTTAAAAATGCTTTCAGCGCCTTTATTTCTTCATTTTTAAATATATAGCCTTTATTCATATGGTAACTCCTAGCTTTTCTTCCACTTGGATTTCAGTATTTCCACACTTCCTTGGGAGAATGATGTCTATTCTCGTTCCAGTATCTTTTTCACTTGAAATATGCAACTCACCAAGGTGCTCGGCAACAATTCGATTCGCTACCGTAAGTCCCAGACCAATTTTATCTTGTTTCGTTGTATAAAAGGCCTCTGTAACACGGGTTAAGTTTTCTTGCTTAATACCATGACCATTATCGATTACGCTAATCATTACATATGCTTTCCCTTTATCTTCTAATTGAAAATGTAATATGCCACCTTGTTCCATTGCCTCTAAAGCATTTTTTATCGTATATAAAAAGACTCCTCTTATTTTTCGTTCATCACATTCAACTTCTATTGTTTTTTCTTCCACATTCGAAATAAACTGCACGTTTAATTCATTCATTTTTTCGCGAAGACTTGTTATTACTTGTAATACAATTTTTCCTACATCATGTTTCTTATAAATAGAAGGTTTGCATGTAGCAACTTCCATTAACTCACTTATCATATTATTCATATTTTCTATTTCAAAAATCATACGTTTATAAATAGGATCCTCTTCATGCTTCTCTCGTTGTAATTGCGTAAATCCTTTTAATGAAGCGAGTGGATTCTTAATTTCATGTCCAACCGTCGCTGCCATTTTTCCGATTACTGCTAATTTCTGTGATTCACTAGCAATCGCAATACTTTCCTTTACAGCTGAAAGATATTGTAAAAATCGGTTTAAAATGATATATGCAGCTATTAACATAAGTGTATACATAATAAGGAACATAAATGCTTTTACTTCCTCTAATACAAATAAATAAATTAAATATTTTCCTACAATAGAGGAAAGTAAAAACACATAGAATTTTTTATTTAAAAATATAGGTACAAAGAAAATGAGAATAATTTCTATTATATTTGTCGCATCAAACGCCGCCTTATTATAAAAAACATACGAAAATATATTAGCGAGTTCTATCCCTATGTATGCAAATATCCATGCATATTTAACAAGGTTTGCCTTCTCTTTTTTCATTAAATATATATTCACGCACAGTATTGCTACTCCGCAAATAACTTGCCATATTATGTTGTATCCCTTATCCATTATTGATTTATCTTCTAATACGATTGCATAGAAAATTTGATATACAATAACAATGACATATAACACCCATAAAAGGATTTTTGCATTTCTTTCTTCTTCTTTATATGATAGAAAACTTTCTTTCACTTCAACACCCCTTAAAAATAATATCTCGAAGAATACCATTTATTATAATAAATGATTTTCATAGACAAACAAAGATAAATCGAACATTTGAGGAAAATCATGCCAACTATGCAATATCTTCATGCTATATACAAGCATAAAAAGCATAAAAAACATAAACAATAATACGTATATTATGGGAGGTGTTTTTTATGGATGGCAAAAAAAATAAAAAGACCGAACAACTCCAATCTTTCATGCGTGAAAATGAAGGAAAGGAGATGACAACAAATACAGGTATTAAAATTTCAAACGATGAAAACTCTTGAACTGCCAGTGATCGTTTCAGAACGATTAGGCATAGTGCAGGGAACGCCAAATGGACAGTGGGAAGTAAATGATACTTTCTTAACAGGCTCACCACTCCTTTATGATGGATTACTTCTTATCGGCGGAGAGATGGATGATCATTTTCTTAACAAAGCAAGTTCATTTGTCGTAGAATCATATAATCACTTTAAGCTGATTGGCTCCTTCCAAAACGGCTCTTCTATTATTCAATCTTTAAATATCGAAGGAAAGCCTGGTGTTTTAATAGAACAAGACCCTACGAGGCTAGCAAATGAATTTATTAAAGCAATGACAAAACAACGCTTTTGGGATAGAGCATATTCATAAAACAGGGGGAAATTTATGTTTGTTACTGTCGAGAAAGATGTGCATATTTTTGTGCAAGACGTTAATCCTGGTCCAGGTAGTAAGACTGTTTTCTTCGTTCACGGATGGCCTTTAAATCATCAAATGTATCAATATCAACTCAATGTTTTACCAGAGCATGGCTTTCGCTGTATCGCCATGGATATACGAGGGAATGGGCAATCTGATAAGCCATGGACTGGTTACACGTATGATCGATTAGCCGATGATATCGCAATTGTTCTGGAAGCACTTCAAGTAGAGAACGCTACATTAGTCGGTTTCTCAGTTGGTGGTGCTCTTTCTATTCGCTATATGTCTCGCTATAATGGGCGCCGCATTTCTAAGCTCGCATTAATTGACGCTGTCTCCCCCTCTTTCGTTAAAAATCAAGAGTCCCCTTACGGTGTACCGAAAGAACAAGCAGATGCTCTCATTAATCAAATGTATGCTAATTTACCAAAATTTTTAAATGATGTATCTTTATCCTTTTTTAATAGAAACTTAGGGGCTGCAACCCTTGAATGGTTTTCTTATCTCGGTATGCAGTCCGCTTCTTATGCCCTTATAAAAATTTTACAAGCAGCTGCAAATGAAGATGTAACGAAAGATTTAAATAAAATTAACGTCCCAACAAAAATCTTCCACGGCGTTCACGACCAACTAATTCCTTACAAAAGTGCTGAGCTTACGCAGCAACGAATTAAAAATTCTCAGTTACATGCTCTTACAAATAGTGGTCATGGTTCACCAATCGATCAAGCGGATGAATTAAATAAAGAACTGATAAAATTTTTACATGCATAACAACTGCAATACAAGAACGAAAGTTAATACAATCGATTTTTCACAAAACATAAAATTCACATATTTCTCACAAATACACAAATAAAACGATTACATTTTCATATATACTAAATGTACAAGTAATACTCCCTAAACCCAGCTTGTCTGGTTACCCCGTTAAATACTATGAAAAAAGAACTTGTATCGTTATACAAGTTCTTTTTGTTTCTTTTATTTAAAGAGGATATCTTTACTATATTGATTTCCAACGAGTAAATCATATTGAAGCATTTTATATTGCTCTAACATTTCTTTTTGTTTCTTTGTTAAATCATTGATTACTTCTCCATTTTTATCAACTTTTAATTCATCTCTAAGCACTGGTATTTCCTTGTAAAGTTCCGATAAAAATTGATAAAATAAGGATTTATTTAATCCTGCATAATCAAAAATAAGATTAGAAAAATGAATTGGGCTTACTAAACCTAAATTATCATTTGGCATATCAAAGTTTGCATACATTAATAGCGGTGTTTGCGCCATCGCTAAACGTTCATTCGGTGTTTTTTCATTCGTTATATACCCATTTTCTTTATAAAAAGATTTATTTGTTCCTAATGATGGAAGATGATCTCCAAAGAATACTAATAATGTAGGTCTATCAAAATTATCTAGTTGCTCTATTAAATATTGAAGAGCCTCATCTGAACGTCTTAATCCTTCTGTATACGTCTCTAATTCTCCCTTTGATTCTTCATTTTCTAGACCACTAATTTCGATTAGGTTTTCACCAAATCGGCCCTCTGTAAATGGAAAATGATTTTGCATCGTAACTGCATGAATAAATGTAGGTTGTTTTTGTTTCTCTAACTCAGCAATTATCTCTTTACTCATCGCTAAATCACTAATATAATCTCCATCAATATCCACATTTTCCATCGTGTCCTCTGCATTAAACTTATCAAACCCTAACACCTTATATACATCATCACGTTTAAAGAATGTGCGACCAAATGAATGAATTGCACTTGTATAATAACCTTCTTTTTTCAACGCTGTAGGAATTGATGGAATTTCTTTCTTATTTGTAATAACCTGCTGATATGGTATAGAACCTGGCTTTAACAAACTCATTGAATAACTTGTTAATGCCTCAAATTCAACGTTCGCCGTATTCCCCCCAAATGTAGGAGAAATAGTTTGTCCACCAGGAAAGTTTTCTATATAATGATGTAAATTTGGTACAGGATCTTCACTAAAAGAAAGGTTAGTTACTTTCGTCGGATCCCAAAACGATTCACTCATTACAAAAATAATATTCGGTTTCTCTTTTTTATTTTGGCTTCCTATATTTCCACTATATTGTTTGTTTATATCGTTTGCTATTTGAAGCATATTTTCTTTAGAATAATTTTTTGGTTTTTCCATAACTGTTGTATCTAAATTGCTAATAAACCCAAGTACAAAACCATTTGAAGCATAGTTCTCATTTTGATTCCACAAAACAAAATCTACACCTGATTTTTGAAATACTTTATTCATAAATGTATTCGCAAAATTACCATACGCATATAGAACAAAAATAGACCCTACTACTAATAAGGCTCTTATTCCTAGATGAATCTTTACATTTTGAATATACCTTCTCATATATATCCCTGCTACAATACAAGCTACGATACTTACGATAATGACAAAAATATAACTCCAACTAAAATAGTCCATCACCATCGGTATAACAGATTGCATATGCGTAATTTGTGTGAAATCAGAAGGATATAACGGATCACCTCTGAAAATAAGCTTCAAATAATTCACAATACATAAAATGACTAACGTACAGCTCGTTAAAACCATACTTAGAAAAACCTTACCTATTAAATTATATACAAGAATATATATTGCATAAATTACTACAAAACTTAATATAAACTGCATATTATAAAAGTAAATCCAATTCATTGCCTCTATGAAACTCATATTAACTTGCATGACAATATAAAATAACGCTACTGTATGAGCTAGCAAAAATAATATAAAATGCACTCGTAGGGATGCTCTAAGTATAGACATCTCTTTTTTATTGAAATGCGTAATATAAAACGTTATGCCCCATACGAAAATCATCATAACACTTAAAACAAGCTTTTGATTTAAATGATCTTTCATCATGTCTAAATTGAAAACCTTTAAAATCATAAACAGCATAGTTATTACTAATAAAGTCACCATACTACTTATAATGCTAGAAATTAATATATTTCTTTTTGGAAGATGAAAAAGTGTAGAACCATACTTCAATTCATTCCCTCGTTTCTATGTCTTAATTTCCCCCGCATCGAAAGAACTATTTCTATTAAAATAACATATATTACATATTTCGTCTGCATACTTGTTTCTATCATAAATGTATTGTCTTAATATTCCCTTAATCAACAGTTAAATTGTGGCATACAAATTACTCATTCTTGAAAAACTTAATTTCAGCATTCCACTTTATGATATAATAACTATGTTTTGGAAATCCTTAATACTATTAAAGATTTCACATAAAAATACGAAAGAATTAATAAAAAAGGAGTTGCTCATTTTTGCTTACTAAGTTTAAGAGTTTGCCTAAAGCGGTATATGTAATTTTGGCGCTTTCTTTCCTGTTGCACGTTTTTTGTTTAGTAAAACAGCCAGGATTAGATGGAGAGTTAGTCAAAGTAACATATGGTGCAAATGATGCCTTTAACTATTCGTTAACAGCTGAACAACTATTAAAACATGGTGTATTTGGTTATGTGTATTTAGAACCTAGTGAAGTTCCAGGAAAAAATGCATATATTACACCAGGTCAGCCATTACTATTAGCTGGCGCTATGATTATTTCTGATATTACATCAATTCCTTACTATTACGTAGCAACTGTTATTAACATGATCATGAACCTTTGCACAGTGCTATTAGTATTCTTAATAGGAAAAGAATTGTTCGAAAAAAACATTTATGGAATTGTTGCAAGTATTTTATATGCTATTTATCCAAGTAACTATACATACTTCCGTACATTGCTAACAGAAGTTCCATCCATATTCTTATTGGCGTTATGTGTATATGTATTTGTTCTCGCATGGAAATACAATAAAGTGAAATTCCATATATGGTTTGGAATTGTCGTTTCAATTTTACTTATGTTCCGTCCAAATCCAGCTCCAATGATGCTCATTCCTGTTCTTGTTGTGTTATTTACATATGGATTTAAAGACTCCATTCGAATCGGATTGTTATGGTTTATCGGACCTTTCTTTATTATTGGCGCATGGGTTGTTCGTAACTACTTAGCACTCAACCAATTTATTTTATTCTCAACCCAAGGTGCAGATCCACTAATTGCCGGTGCAGATCCATTTAATAAAATTGGATATGAAAATATAGTAAATGAAATGAGAGCTAAAGGCTTAGATGACAAAGGTGCATACGCAAAAGAATTAATCAAGAACGGATTTAAGACGGACTTCACTTATTGGTTCTCTTGGTTCACTGTCGGTAAAACAATTGAATTATTCAAAACAGCTCCTGCTGTAGACCAATACCGTATTCACAACTTTATGCAACTATGTCATAGAGTGTTTATCATCGGTACATTCTTGAGCAGCTTCTGCTTCATGCTAAATTCATTTAAACATAAACGCGTTATGATGCTAGTAGCAAGTTCTATTATTTACATTATCTTCTCAAACTTATTCTTAGCAATTAATCGCTATGGATTTTTCATTAATCCTCTTATGTGCTTAATTCTTGCATACGGATTAATTCACATTGTGCAGAAACTGCCATTCTTCCGCACTAACCAAGCATAATAAGAAAGAGGTCGTCCACCGTTGGACGACCTCTTTCTTATTCCCCACACTTTACACACGGCCAATTTGTCTATTCTGTAATTACACTTTAATTCCGTATGTATGTGTTTCTGTATTTGTCAAAATATCTTTCACAACACCACTCACTGTTTTATGTATAAATGCAAGTTTTTTACAACTATTACTATAACGAAAAGAACCCGCCACAAGACAGGTTCTTTTCGTTATTTTATGATAAAAGAGAAGATGATTAGCATGTGTATTATATAAAAGGAAGCAGCCATATTTTCCATACGATACATACGAGTACTGTAACTACAAAATCAAAAAAATCTAATCTCGGGCCTTTTTTCATATTCATATGTAGCCACATATGAAACCATTTTATTTTTGTATATTTATGGATGTTTTTCTTTACAAATCGGTAAATAAGCATTTGCATAATAAAAAATCCGGCCACAAAAATAAATAATAAGATGAGAAATCCAATCACAAAATTCCTCCTATTTTTGTAGCGTTTTTTCTACTATCCGATTTTTCAAAACCCACTCTTCAAACTGGGCACTTCCAAATTCCCAACTAAGGTCGCGAGCATGTACAGAAAAAACGTAATAACCGGCATATTCATCCATAAACCTACCTAACTCTACATCGTCTTTCTGAATACCGTATACTCCAAAATTAAAATACACATCCCATACGTCTTCATTCTTCCTCTTATAAGCAATCGATTCCATATCACATTCTGTCCCGAAATAATCAAGATGTAAATGTACGCTATCATCGTATTCGTACTCCATTTTATCACCCCTTATATTTGTACTTCTTTACCTCCAAAAAAATTCCTGCTATCTACACTCACATATGGGCACTCACCTACATATCATGCTTGTAGAGTGACTTCTGGGAGGTGTTATATAGTGAAAAAATTAATCGCGATTTTTTGCATCATATTACTAGCTGTTTTTACTTTTGCTGCTTGTAGTAGTAAAAAAGAAAGTACGAAAGAACAAACCCAAAACATTCGCGTCGGCGAAGTTACCCATTCTCTCTTCTATGCCCCATTATATGTCGGGATTGAAAAAGGATTTTTTAAAGATGAAGGACTAAATATTGACCTACAAACAACAGCTGGTGGCGATAAAACGATGACCACCCTATTATCTGGCGGAATTGATATTGCTCTCGTCGGTTCTGAAACATCTATTTACGTTCATCAACAAGGAGCGAAAGACCCTGTCATTAACTTTGCACAACTTACACAAACAGATGGGACATTTTTAGTTTCACGTAAAAAACTAGACTCTTTTAATTGGAATGACGTAAAAGGTGTTACATTTTTAGGACAGCGTAAAGGCGGCATGCCGCAAATGGTTGGGGAATACGTTTTAAAGAAAAATGGCATTGATCCTCGTAAAGATACGAACTTAATTCAAAATATCGAATTTGCTAATATTGCAAATGCCTTTGCATCTGGTACAGGAGAGTTTGTTCAGCTCTTTGAACCGACTGCAAGCATATTCGAAAAAGAAGGTAAAGGTTATATCGTCGCTTCATTCGGAAATGAATCTGGTACTGTTCCTTATACAACATTCATGGCAAAAGAAAGTTTCTTAAAGAAAGATAAAGCTGCAGCTGAAAAGTTCACACGTGCTCTCTATAAAGCACAGCAATGGGTTGATACACATAGTCCAGAAGAGATTGCTGATACTGTTTCCCCGCTATTTAAAGACACTTCAAAAGACATTACAGTAAAAGTAATTGAACGGTATAAAAAGCAACATTCTTATGCGACAAATCCACTACTAGATGCGGAAGAATGGAAACAGCTCCAAACGATTATGAAAGACGCTGGTGAATTACAAAAAGAAGTCCCACATGAAGCGCTCGTCAATACAAAAATTGCCGAAAGCGTTATTAAGAAATAGAGGCGAAGTGTATGAGTTTTTTACAAATACGTAACGTTTCTCACTGCTTTTTTGCAAAAGAGAATGCCAAACTTATTCTTGAAGATATGAGCTTACAAGTGGAAGAAGGCGAATTTATTTCTATACTCGGCCCAAGTGGTTGCGGTAAAACAACGCTCCTCTCAATCATTGCTGGATTACTTGATCCAATTGATGGTATTGTCTTTTTAGATGGTGAACCAATTACAACGAAAACATCATCTATGGGATATATGTTGCAGCAAGATTACTTATTCCCGTGGAAAACGATTGAAGAAAATATTATGCTTGGACTTCATATTCGAAGGATTTATGATGAACAAATGAAAGAACATACTTTAAACCTTTTAAAGCAAGTCGGTCTACATGGGGTAGAAGGACAATATCCTCGTGAACTATCCGGCGGTATGCGTCAACGTGCTGCTCTCGTTCGAACGTTAGCAACTGATCCGAAAATTTTATTACTAGATGAACCATTCTCCGCACTCGATTATCAAACGAAATTAAAACTAGAAGAACTCGTTTTCAACTTACTAAATAAATATAAGAAAACATCACTACTTGTTACTCACGATATTGAAGAGGCGATTGCGATGAGTGATCGTATTTATTTACTGCAAGCGAATCCTGGAAAAATCGCGAAAACCTTTATCGTCCCGGAAAGTATCCGTTCTTTATCACCGTTAGAAGCACGCCATCACTACGATTTCCCAGCCCTCTTTCAAGATATATGGAAGGAGCTGGAACGACTTGGATAATATAAAACAACTACATGAACAATTTCGAAAGAAAGAACGCAGGCGTGCTTGGATTGCTCGCTCACTACAGCTTTTACTACTTATTCTTTTCTTTGCACTATGGGAAATAGCTAGCAAAAAAGAATGGATCGATCCTTTACTCTTTAGTTCTCCTTCGAGTATTTGGGATCTCTTCTTAACGAAATGGATCGACGGTTCACTTTGGATCCACATATGGACGACATTGCTGGAAACAGGAGTAGGCTTCATTCTCGGAACGGTACTCGGTGCTATTATTGCCACGTTTCTTTGGTGGATGCCACTTCTAGCCCGCGTACTTGATCCTTACCTCGTCGTCCTAAACGCAATGCCAAAAGTTGCACTCGGTCCAATCATCATCGTTATTTTCGGTCCAAACATTTCATCTTCTATCGCAATGGGAGTAATCATTTCCATCATCATTACCATTCTCGTTATTTACAGTGCATTTCAAGAAGTCGATTCTAACTATATAAAAGTGATGGATACATTTGGCGCAAATAAATGGCAATGTTATAAGCAAGTCGTTCTCCCTGCATCCTTTCCAGCAATTATCTCAACGTTAAAAGTAAATGTTGGTTTATCCTGGGTTGGTGTTATTTTCGGAGAACTTCTCGTTTCCAAACAAGGACTTGGCTACTTAATTAGCTACGGATTCCAAGTCTTTAACTTCACACTCGTCTTACTTAGCGTACTACTCACATGTGTTCTTGCAACTCTTATGTATGTATTTGTTGAGGCATTTGAAAAAATTCTAATTGGAAAAAGAAAAAGAAGCTGACTCAAAACAGTGCGCTATAGTCAGCTTCTTTCTTTTACCTTTTATCACACATTTTCGTTTCATTTGTAATGTTTCCATCCGCAACCGTAACTGTATGGAAACAGTCTTTCACACGTACTGTAACGACATTATCTTTTCGATCTATCACATGATAATCATTAAACTTTTCATTCAAAGCACTACGAATTTGCTCCCCTTCAAAAATCGGAAAACCGTGAGACATTACCCAAATGAGACCAGCAACAGCAAGAATCGTTTTCATACGTTTCATTACCTCCTCGAGAGTAAACTTATAGTCCCTACAACACGCGCATTATAATTGTGTCTAAATTGTGACATTTTTATACTAATTCTCTTTTATGCCTCCAGTTCCTTCTTCTTTTTAATAAAAATACAGAATTTTCAATTTTATCAACATAAGAAAAAACGCAAAGAATTAAAAATTCTTCACGCTTTTCTTTAATGAAACTATATCGAAAGCATAACTCACATTAGTCTCCACTTTGTTGTTCTATCGTTTTTGAAACATCATATAATCCCGACAGCACTTCCGCTCTCATTTTTACAAGCTCAGGAAACTGATAGAAGAAAGCAATTTTCTTATATTTTAACTCTGTACCTT
Organism: Bacillus cereus group sp. Bce019; assembly: GCF_051781745.1. NCBI lineage: Bacteria > Bacillati > Bacillota > Bacilli > Caryophanales > Bacillaceae > Bacillus > Bacillus cereus group sp. Bce019. Next base: position 91,119 of record NZ_JBPWJX010000009.1, on the reverse strand, counting down.
CTTTCACCTTTTTTGAATCTTGTAAAATGAACGCTGTAAATGTATCTGCGATATCTTCCGTTACATTTGTTGTTCCATATAGCGATACAAAATCATCATGCTTTTCTTTATAAAATTCAATTTGTGCCTCTTCACTTTCTTCTACTTTCTTTTCTGTCCACTCTTGCTCAATTGGTTTCCAAAATTCATTATAAAATTGGTTAATATACGAACTTTTTCTCACACATCCATTTTTCACGAACACCGTTTTACATTTATTTCGATATGATGAAATGTCTTTCTCTTCATCAAACGCCTCTAAATACTTTCTATCCACTGGTACTTGTTTATGTCCAATCGTTAATACGTGAGCCGTTTCATGAATTAATGTTTTCATCACTTCATCTATATTCACCCCAGAATCAAGCACGTCTAAACTAAGCACCCAATCTCTCGGGTCATCTATACTTGGCATGACATGGGCAACAACGCCATCATAACCATCCGTTATTAGACCAAATCCTGTTATATTCTCACGATATTTCACTGGGACGAGAGTGCGATACATGTCCCATAAGGTTTCATGATACTCTCTATCTTGTCGCTGACTTAACAAATCATCTTTTGCTACTTCGTCATCTGCAAAAACTTTATTCAATCTCTTACGATCCAATTTCTCAAAATAAGGATCTACAATTTCATCATCATCGATATAATAAGAAGCTAAAAAGAAGTAATTGTCATCCTCTTCTTTTTTCTGTTCCGCCTCTTTCATATTCATACTTTCATACTCTTCTATGTCATAATCTTCTACTTTTTCAAGTTCTGAAAGTCCCTCTATCTTTTTATATACTTTTTGTAATGTTTTATCTCCTATTTGCGTGCACTCTTCTTCTGTTTTACAAATTTCTTTTTCTTTTGTAACCTCGATAGCACTATCGCATCCTGCAACTAAACCGCTTGCTATAATACAACACACTAACTTACCATACAGTTTCTTCATGCAATCCCCCATTATTCCATTCTACAAAATATCATAATCATTTTTTTGCGAATATGCGATAATTAATTATAAAAATTCCAAGGAGGCTTCTCATGATTCGTGCAATCTTATTCGACTTAGATGGAACACTATTAGATCGGCGCCAATCTTTAGAACAATTTATTTGTGAGCAATATAATCGCTTCTCCTCACATTTGATGAGTATAGAGAAATCAGAGTATTGTTCTCGATTTCTTGAACTCGATAATAATGGCTATACGTGGAAGGATAAAGTATATGCTACTCTCCTTTCCGAATACAACATTACTACGTTAACACCAGAGCAACTACTGCAAGACTACATTACAAACTTTCAACATCATTGTATCCCTTTCCAAAACATGCATAAACTACTTCAACAACTAACGCAACAAAACATTAAAATCGGTATTATTACAAATGGCCTTACTGACTTTCAAATGAACAATCTCCGCGCGCTAAACATACATACGTATACAAATACAATTCTCGTTTCCGAAGCGGAAGGAATAAAAAAACCACATCCTGATATTTTCGAACGAGCTTTACAAAAGCTAGACGTTAAGGCTACAGAGTGTCTTTATGTTGGAGATCATCCAGAAAACGATGTGCTTGGTTCTGAACGAGTAGGGATTTTTGGTGTGTGGAAAAGAGATTCATTTTGGGGTGACTTTAATCATTTACGTGTGGTGGATGATTTATTGGAGGTGCTTTCGTTTTTAGAGGTGGAGCTTAAACGGTAAACTGTTGCTTACTTGGTTAATCTATAACTAGAAATTTTTTATAAAACTGTACGTTGATAAGATGTGCTTCCCTTATTTTATCTTCTATCTCATGAATTTTTTTCTATTCTCTTCCCATTCTTTCTACTTATAAAAAAAGCCTAGCATTTATGCTACGGCTTCCTACTTTATGTTCTTTAAAATGTTGCGTAATCCACAAAGATTTTCTCCTCTTTTATATAAAATTAGGATTAATAGAAGAATCTATATTTATATATTCTTTTTTGCATTGTACGAAACAAAGTCTATAAACATATCCGTAATACCAACTTTAACTTTAATTTTACTTTTCGTTTTTATCATAAAGAAAATTGTATTCTATTACTAGGTGTCATAATTTTACACTGTAGAAATCCATTTCATCTGTAATAGAAAAACCTGCGCTTCTGTATAGACGGATTGCTTGTTCATTATCTGCATTCACACAAATAGAAATTTCTTCTACTTTTACAAAGCTAAATAATTCATACAATCCATAGTTTAAAAGTTTTAAGCCAATCCCTTTATTTCGCACTGAAGGATGGACCGCAATGTATTCTATATTTCCCTCTTTAAATTCCAGGCTCCCTTCAATATAAATATACCCTAACAAAAGGCCTTCTTTCTTAAAAACGAATAATTTATTTTCCTCATTTATTCTATTAATAATTGCTTCTCCACTATAATAAGTATCTGGAAATACTTTATCATGTAACTTAATAAAACTTTCATAAAATCCAGATGTAATTGGTTCTATTACTAAACTAGGATAATACACGAAATTTGAGGGGTGTATTTTTAAAATCACATGTTTTCCTTGTTTATCCACAACTAAATCGTTCATGAATTTTTTTACATTTTTATTTTTCCTATTAAAAAAACCATTAAATGTATGTACACTTCCTTCCAATTTGGATACTCCTATTTTCCACAGCTTTGCTGCTAGCCTTTCCCACTGCTCTTCTTTATGAATAAAAGGTCCCCAAATTTCAGCTGTTTTAGTGTCACTATCTACATCAAAACCAAGTGCTCCAACAATTTCTAAATCCTCATACAGAATAGTAAACGATTTTTCAAAACTACAGTCAGAAAATTCATTTTCTAAAGTGCTTTTTATTTCATCCTTTTGTATCCCACAATAACCAACATGATATTCTGGTATTTGATTTAAAGTCGCAATATAAGAAGCTAATTTAGTTAACTCTCTGTTTTCTCTCTTATACTTAGTCATCTATTCTTCTCCTTTATCTAGTAATGTCCAAATAGACCTTTGTTTTTAGCGATTTTTTCGCATCTCCAAAATACAATTAATCCTATAACTAAATAGATACATGCATTTACTATAAGAAATAATAACTCTGCTCCCCCAATAGAGAACAATGATTTTTTATTTATGGCTATATCCCTAATCAATTGTAACCCTAACATAAACGGACCGTATTTTAGGAAGGGAGCTACCGTTAACGGAATAAATGTCAGACCCATAATAATAAATTGAAATAATTGTAAGATGTAATCCACCTGTTTTAAAATCATTGTAATTCCAGCTATCGCATAACCAATTCCAAATACGCCTATTAATGTAATACATAAAATAGGTAATATAGAAATTAAATCAATATTTAGCCATTGATTTGCTGTTAACATAGCACCAAATAACAAAAAAGATATAGTCACCAAATTAATTAATATTGTGCTTATCATCCTTGTAAGTAATATAAAAGAAAGTTTATACGGTGTTAAATATAGCTGTTCTAATGTCCCTTGTCCTGCCTCATTCGATATCTCCCAACCGATTCCTTGTGTTACCGTTAAAATAAGAAACCAAAAAACATAATTTAAAATTACCAACTGTATGTTATGCTCTATTGTATTAGGATCACCAACTAAAGTTATACCTAAAAAAAATCCAAGAAAAACCAAGTAAAATATAACCAATTCACTTATTGTGTTAGGAAGATAGCGTAACATATTTATACCTTCCCTTCGTAAATTGGAAATAAAGATATTATATAGACCCATATGCCACCTCACCCTTTATTAGCTTCAAAAATACTTCCTCAAAATTAACTTGATCTTTCTCAATAGACTCTATTTCAATATCAAATTGCTTTAGATAATTCATAATAGAATAAAAATCATCATTGCTAGATATTGTTACTTTAATAATATCTTTTCCATCTTTTTCAATTATGTGAATTGAATCATTTAGTTTGTATAGAGTTTGCCTGTATGTTTCTTTTAGATGTATACTGGTAATAAATTGATAGGACTTAACTTGGAATAAATTCATTAGATTCAAAACGGTGTCATTTGTTATAATTCTTCCATTACTAATAATTACAACTCGATCACATAACTTTTGAATTAAATTCATATCATGGGAGCTAATTAATATAGTTTTATTTTCTGTATTCACGATTTCTTTTAAAAATGTTCTTATTTCATTATTAGATTCCACATCAAGTCCGAGAGTTGGTTCATCTAATAATAGAATTTCTGTATCAGCCATAAGTGCAATAATAATAGCTACTTTTTGTTGCATACCACGAGAAAGATTTTTTACAAGTTCATTTTTCTTCTCGTATAATTGGAATCTTTCTAAAAAGTAATCTATTCGAGATTGAATATGACCACGGGATATTCCACGATTCCCCAAAAAATATTCTATATTTTCTTTCACTGTTAGACGCCAATATAAATTACGATTACCTTCTAAAACAGAACTAATATGTTTCAGCGCTTTCTTATTTTTGTGTGTTACAGATATACCATTAATCCTTATATCCCCTTCATTGGTTTCTATAAGACCGCATAGACATTTTATTAATGTTGTTTTTCCAGCCCCATTGATACCTAAGAGCCCAACGACCTCCCCTTTTCCAATATTAAAAGAGATATTGTTTAATACTTCTACTTGTTTATTTCTAGTTTTATACGTTTTTTTTACTTTTATAACTTCTATCATTTTTTCTCCTCACTTTTATGCTTTTATATCCTTTAAATTAATAGGAGTAACTTTGGGATATGCTAATTTTAATTCTTCTAAGTTTTTATATTTAGATATTCTCATTAAAAGATTAATAACATATTCTTTAGTAGGACCTTCTCTAACCCCCATAGCCACTTTAAATAATCCTTTTCCCTGTTTTAAATTTGGAATTATCACCTCAAAACGATGAGTTCTAAACCCAAAACTTGAGCCCATTACAAAGGGGATTTTTTTCCTTTTCGCTTCATAATTTACAATACTAAGTAACCAACCGTAATTTTCCAATGTATCTTCTTTTAAATGAAAAACAACAAAAGGAGCTTTTGCCCAACTTTCTGTAGAAATAAGAGATGGGTATGCAATATTATTAAAAATACCTTTATTACAAATAGATTTTGCTAAATCTTCATTATTCTTAAATACTCTATTACAATAAATAGAAAATCCCTTTCTATTTAAGAAAAATTTATTATCTAATAAAGAAATTTCTTCATAAGTTAGTCCTGTTCCTAATAACGTTCGTACTTTTCTAATATAAGAACAAATATTCTTTGCTGATGGTATTTGATTATTTTCCTTAACTGTATAAACACTTAATAATCCACAATTTGAAAATTCCATACCTTGCTGATCTAACTTCAAACAAGAGTGAATATGTACAAATATTAAATTAGGAATAGCCTTGAGTTTTTCTAATAACTCAATCACTCTTAATGTATTCCCGTTTAAAGTAGTATCTATAATCAAAACCTTTAAATTTCTCGATGTATCCTTAGTTAACTTATCTATAAAGCTAACAAAATTAAACACCTCTAATGACCAGTTATAACGAACCGGCTCTATAAAGAAAAGATCAAATCGACTAATACTTGCTTCAAATTCTTTTTGGGTTTTAAAATTTTGAATTTCAATAGAATCCCTTTTGTATAAATCTAGCAATACACGAGTTTCAAAATAATCTCCCCATGTGCATAATTTTAATGGTTGTTTTTGTGTTGGCTTTGACATTCCAAAAAAACTTTGTAAAAAAGTAGATATACAAGCCATCCCACTTGAAGCGAAAACATGATCACATTCCCATTCATCATGTTTTTCACGATATAAATTAGCTTTTCTTTCTAAATGAACCGGCTCTATGTTTCTTTCATAACTAAAATCTATCTTATTTTGTGAGGGTAAATATTTTACTTCTCCCAGTGGAGGTGACTTCATATGTTTATTAGTAGTAAATTGGACAAATTCCATCCATAAAACTCTTAATTGCATGCTTAAATTTTCCAGATGCATTTCATCTTCAAATGTCCCAATTTTCTTTTCACTAATTTGCCTACCTAAGTGAACTGCGGATTCTAGCCAACCATTTGTTTTTGCTGAGTAAGGATGCCCTTCCATACCTAGAGAAAAATATATTGAAATTAAATCCTCTATTTCTTGTAATAAAACTGTATCATTAGAAAATTCAGTTAACACCAACTTCTCTTCCTCCTACTCTATACAATCTATTATTATTAAGAATCCACTCATCTGGTAAGGGAAAACCGTGCATATTTCTAGCCATACTAGTTACATATGCCCCAGCTGGTGCTAATAACACCCGATCCCCAATATCTAAACGTTCATTATAATTTGATTGAATGAATATGTCTTTCTCATAGCAAGTAGAACCACAAATCTTATGCATGTCTTTTATAAGATTATTTGTGTACGTATATACCAAGATAGGCGGAGTCCAATACATTAAATTCCATGCTGAACTATCCAAAGTAACTATCCTATGATTCCCCTCTACGTCTGAAGTAAGCACTGTCGAAACAAGATATCCGCACATGGCCATTAACAACATCCCAGGTTCTATTATTACTTTCACTTGTCTATTTAATAATTTATTTATCCTTTTAATTACACCTTCTAAGATATCCCAGGTTTTTGTAACCTCATTTTCATCAGAATATAAATATGTTAATCCTCCACCAAAGTTAAGAACCTCGACTTCCGGAAACATTTCCACCATTTTTTCCATTCCCAACGCTACTTGCGACATTATATTTGAATTCCTTATCTCTCCCAAATGCACATGTATTTGCTTCACTTTAAGTCCATATTTTTTTAATAACATTTTTATATCTGAAGAAAATACATCAATACCAAAACGACTTTGTTCTCCAAAGGTGGTTTCTAATTCTGAATCTAGTAAATCTAATTTAAACTTAACTCTCAACCCTATCTTGTTTTCAACACTCCCATTTTTCAGCGCTTCTTTAAGTTGTGATACAGTGCTAAAATCTGGGATAATTCCATTTTTGTATAAAACCTCTATTTCATTACTTGAAAAAGATGGAGAGGTAGCGTAGATATGTTGAAATCCGGCACTTTTAGCAACATCTAACTCTGCTATAGACGCAACATCCGCACCAATTCCTAGTTCCACTAAAGTTTTCAATAGAGAAATATTCCTATTTGCTTTGACAGAAAAACAAATATGAGTATTAGGTATTTTACTAATGTTATCCTTTATTTTTTTCACTACATATTTAATTGCCTCAACATCATAAATGATTGCAGGGGTTTGTATATCAAAGTTTTTATTAATTAACAACTGTGGTATTTCTGGATAAATACTCATATTTTCTCTCCATTATATTAGATAATATATTTATGATAATTCTTGAGATAGTAATCCCCTCAGTCTCAGATTCCTCTGGTAATAATTCAACTATATCTAGACCAATAACCTCTACCTGTCCAACTATAAATTCTAATATTTCTATCATTTCATCATAACTAAATCCACCTGGTAACGGCGTCCCTGTAGACTTAATTACCGCTGAATCAAATACATCTACATCAAGTGTTATATAATATTGCAATTCTTTATTTAACACATCTCCAAATTCATTCAAATTATTCAAAATTGATTTTCCAGGCCATTGTTTTACCTTTTCATGTGTTAGCTGATTCTCAACTAACTGTCTAATACCAACTTGAATAACCTCTTCGATACCCTCTTCCTCAAGAACTGCATCTATAAAATTACCGTGGTGTACCGAATCTCTCCAGTTATCCAACTTATTTAATCCAAAATCAGAATGTGCGTCTAATTGAATAACACCTATTTTCTTCGCTCTCACTATTCCTTTTAGGCATGGTAGAGTAATTGAATGATCTCCCCCTATTGTTACCGGAAAAACATTATGATTGACCAAACGAAACACAGTCTCTTCCAACGCATCGAACTCTTTACCATTTCTAGCAAATACAATTGATTGAATATCGCCAATATCCGCCATTGTTACATTTTCAAAAATCCTTTTTCCTTTTATTGGATCATAAACTCCACATAAGGACCGCGAGTTATGCTGATATACAGCTCCACTTACTTTCCTTAAATATCTTGGTGCAAATCGACAACCTGGTCTATACGTTACATTAAGGTCATATGGCATCCCTATAAAAGCTATATTGCACCATGTTCCATTCATACATTCAGACAGCGTTACCACTTCTGAATTAAACATACCTCCTTTCCCTCCTCTAAAAGTTTCTGCTTCCGGGGTAAACTCTTCAATTATCCCCTGTTCAAGTAAAGAGTTTATCATTGAATCCAATAGCTCACTTGTTAAATCAAACCGATTAAGTAATAATTTATGTGCAGCATCTCTTGTTATTGGCAAATAAAACGCCCTAATACACTCTAAGGAGCTTTGTTCTACATTTATTTCCCAGCCTTCTTTAGAATCCCATAAGGTGAGATAATTTAATTCTTCTTTAATAATTAAACTTTTTTTTACTCTATAATATTTATTCATATCGACTTCCTCCAGAGTGATTAATGCGAATTAATTGATTTTCCAACAATAAATATTCACCTGGCAAAGGTAGACAGTTAAACCTTCTAGAGTTTGTCATGGTATATGCCCCAGAAGCAGTAAACAAAATTTTATCTCCAACATCTAAATTCTCTAATTCAAAATCCATCATATTCCCGTTTATATCTTTCCCAAAAAAGTCCCCTTCATATAAGGTATTTCCTGCAATTAAAATTTTTTCTTTTTTCTTATTCTTCTTATTTAGGCTAATAAGATTAGGTTTATGCCAGGGGGCTAAATTCCAAGCAGAAGAGTCCACAGTAATCACTTTCTTATTAAAAAAGGTATGAAACTCGCTTGCCATCACAGATGTAACTAGATATCCACAACCTGATAATAACGCTCCTCCTGGTTCAAAACGTATATGTATCTTCCTATTATTTTCCTTCTGCCACTTAACTACTTTCTCTTTTAAACTAGAAATAGCTTTCCTAGCCTTTTCACGATCAACATAAAAATGAAACATTCCTCCTCCAAAGTCAAGAACTTCGACATTACTAAGATAACTTGCAACGGCAAATAAATAATCAGCTTTATAGAGCAACGATTGAGGTGTCATTTGTCCAGTATGAACATGTAACCTTGTTATATTTAAATTGAATTTTTTTATATTTTTTTCCAATCTATCATCAAGAATATTTATGCCAAATCTACTATCTTTTCCAAATGTTGCTGCAGACTCAATTTCAGTTGGTAGCGGAATTCTAACTCTAATTCCAACATTCGTATTAGGAAAATGTTCCCCATATAAAATCAACTGTGAAATAGAATCAATGTCTAAAGTAATCCCTTCATTCATGAAAACTCTCATATCCTTCAAACTATAAGCTGGATTTGTCGTAGTTATCTCAGTAAAACCAGCCTTCTTTGCAAGCTCATATTCTCCTAGACTTGCTACATCGCATCCTAGTCCCCATTTCGCATATAAAGATAATAATTCAGGAGTATGTGTAGCTTTTACAGCAAGATTTAATTTTGCATGGGGGAGTTCTTTCAGATCCTCTTGTATTCTATCAACTACATCTTTCATACCAGCATAATCATATATAATTGCAGGTGTATTCACATCGCATGCAACTTCATAAAGCTTAGAGGATGGTTGAGAATATAGCGGCTCTAAAATACTTTCGTTAGATTTTACTTTCACTTTGTTACCTCCCTTTATATTTCTTCAATATCTCATAGATCTCGTTGAATATTATTTTTTATTTTTTACACTTAATTTTTTCTATTAAATCTGATCTGTACGAGGCCTAGAACCTCCCAGCATCGTTAAATCTAAATTAATCCCTGATCCCCCTTGTTTTTCAAAAACAGGAACACCATTAGTTTCTAACTCAATTTCCATTTCCTCTGTAACTTTTAAAGCATTCAATTTATTCTCTAAATCTCTTAAACTCATATTTATCCGCTCCCTTTTCTTTTCAACGAGATCTATCAAACATTGTTACCTATTTGGATAATATATACTCATATTAGCGTTTTCCTTTTTTTGGTTCAATATCCAATATGTTGATAAACATTTTAACTTTTATTTGGTTTATAAGGAAAAAAAAGCAAATAATTCAAAAGATATTCCAGTTTTATATTTTATATTACCTTCAATTAAGACTTATTTATGACAGAAAATTCTGTTTTTTATTGAAAAAACAAAATATGTTATAAATAATTTCTTAAATCAAACCGCTCACTATTTTTTATGGCGTAATCTTTTATAATGCCCACAAAAAAAAGAAACCGGCTACTTTACTTCGTAAAACAGCCGATTTCTTCTATATGTTTCATCGTACGCGCTAATACGTCATCGCGCATTATAAAGCTAAATTTTCTATTCGTTTTAATGTTGTCAGGAATGTCTTTTAATAAAACAGACCCTTTCGTTTCTTCGTAATGCGTATGTTCTTCTACCGCACTAATTGTTGCAAAATAAATGTTTTTAATGATTATTTTGTCTTTTCCAGATACTTTGTATTGTCCTAAGTAAGTTAAATCAGAAACTATGCCGCCGGTTTCTTCATGAACCTCTCGAACTGCCGCTTCTTCCGGTGTTTCCCCTAGTTCTACTTTACCACCTGGAAATTCAAGACCGCGACGTAAATGATGCGTTAATAACCATTGATCCCCGTACCGGCATACAACCCAAACATGCTTTGGCTCAGGAGAAAATGGATAACGTTCAAACGATAATTGTACAGTGTTGTGGTAATAATCTTTAAATTTGTACATGCCATTACTCCCCTATTGATGGTTACAAGTTTTTCCTACCACAAATTGTAGCATATTCTCGCTTTTCTGCATAATATTATCCAATTACAATCCATTGATTATTCCCATTTGCGCGACTAATTCTTTCGTCTCATGATTTCCTAAATCGTAAATCATTTTATATGCTTTTTGTAGTTGTTCATCATATCGGTCATTATTTGAATCGTGATGATACTCAACAAATGGAACGTGGGAGCGTACAAATGACCCTAAATCTTCTACATACGCTTGATCAAAGTGCTCTCTTAATTCCGTAATTTCCTCATCATTTGCGGAAATCTCAAAATTATACGTATCCGCCGTCTTCACTTGTGAAATTTGGCCATTTCCTATTGATATATAATATGTTTTTTTCGTCTCCATGTAACACCCTTCTTTCATCCTTTTATTTTCTATTGTTTTCATCAATTACAAAATTATGTAAAATAAAGAAAAGGAGGGATTTTATGTTCAAAATATTAATTATCGGTATTATCATCGTCCTAATCATCCTCGTACTCTCCATCATGACAATTAATAAAGGCTATGCTTATAAACATTCGGTCGATAAACTAGAAGACAATCCTTATACAAAAAAGAATAAGGAGAATTCCTAATATGCTTCGTATACTTCGCATCATAGTAGCACTCACTGTGATCATTATGTCGGCAATTGGATTATATACAGGTCAAAACAATTTTTTACCTCTTTCACAATTTCTATTAGGGGCTTTAATGTTTCTCATCGCATTTGAACAAATAAAGAAAAAGGAGGCAGCAACTGGATTTATTTGTATTATTGCCGGTGCTTTCATTTGGATTGTTCTCATCATTAGCTATATCAAATAAAAGGAGATACATGCATGCTAAAAGGAGTACGGATTACTTTATCACTTATTGCTTTATGTATAGCAATCTATGGATTTTTTACTAGTAATAGAGAAATAATGCCGTATATGTTTATCTCTTTAGGAGTTATGGCCCTCACCATAAGTTTAGAGGAAATATTAAAAAGGCAAACAGGAGGTAGTGTGCTCGCTCTACTAGCAGGAGCCGCTGCTTTATTTATTGGTTTCACAGAAATATTCCGATAAATGGTCTAAAGGAGGCTATACAATGCTAACTCTAACTATATTACGGAGTTTTTTAGCATTTCTCATGCTTCTCTTACTCATTCTAAGCACTTATATCGATGTTACCGATAATTTTTCACTTCTCCCATACGTACAATTTATTCTCAGTTGTTTCTTTATTCTTCTAGAAATTAATGAATTGAAATCCGGACGAAAATCAATGAGTATCCCGTATTTTTTCGTTTCCAGTCTCATATTCTTCTTTTTAATATCAAACTACTTTCGCTATATGTAGAATGAAATTTTGACCAATTTAGCATTTATAATTATTTTCTCTCAGTAACTATTTCTTTCTACTTAAGGGGGATTCCATGTTAAAAAACATTCAAATTATAATCGCCACTATCGCTCTTTCTCTCGCCCTATTTAGCTTCTTTGCAAACTTCACTATTCTTTTACCTTACGTGTTCACCCTTTTAAGTATTATGTGTATCCTTTTTGAAATCGATGAAATAAAGAAGCAGCAAAAAACGAAAGCATTTGTTTATTTTCTCTGTTCTGCCTTTATTTTATATGTCGGAGTATCTAATATATTTTCATAAAAAAAAAGAGTATGATCGCTCTTAGGACAATAAAAAAACTGCCCTTTCACAGGCAGTTTTTCTTCTTATCCAAACACTTTCTCAAGTTCATCTTTATCTTGGCTTAACCAGAAGTTCATTAAGCGTTGTGCTCCTTCTAAGTCATGAAGCTTCGCTTGACCACATTGTGTTTCATTTGCAGCTGGAATTTCTGTAATTTGAACCGCATCTTTTAATGTGAGTTCTAATAAATCAATAATTTCTCGTACTGTCGGTGTTCCGCTTACTACAAGATAATATCCTGTTTGGCAGCCCATCGGTGAAATATCGATAATATCAAAGTGCGGATAACGATCAATATATTTACGTAAATTAAATGCTAATAAATGTTCTAACGTATGAATAACATCTGGTTTCATTGCTTGTTTATTCGGTTGGCAGAAACGAATATCAAATTTATTTACAATACCGTCACTACCTACATTGTGAACTCCGCAATGTCTTACATAAGGTGCCTTTACAATCGTATGATCTAATTCAAAGCTTTCTACTGATGGCATACAACATCTCTCCCGCTTTTAATTTAATTCCGTTATATCCAATATGATATAACGGAAATGCACATTAGTAAAGTATTATGTACAGTCGTGCTATAATACTTTAAGAATATGCTGAAAAGGAGACCGTTATGAAACAGATTTTTATTGGGATTATACGCTTTTATCAAAAATTCATTTCTCCGATGACACCACCAACATGCCGTTTTTATCCGACTTGTTCTCATTACGGATTAGAGGCGTTTCAAAAACATGGTGCATTCAAAGGCTTTTGGCTTACTTGTAAGCGTATATTAAAATGTCACCCTTTTCACCCAGGAGGATTTGATCCTGTCCCAGATAAAAAGGATGACAAAGTAAATTCTTAATTGTCGTAACCATTCACAACTAAATCTAATTTTCCTGTATCAGGATCGATAACAAGACCGTGAACAGGTACTTCTTCCGGAAGTAATGGGTGGTTGCGAAGTACTGATACGCTATGTTCTACACTTTCTTCCACACTAGAGAAACCGCGCAAGAATTGTTCTAAATCGATTCCAGAATAACGAAGCATATCTAATTTCTCTTCTGTTATACCGCGTTCTTTCATTTTCTCAATTGTACTGCTTGCTTGAATTTTTGCCATACCACAATCATGATGACCAACTACACATACTTCATCAGCACCAAGTTCGTATACAGCAACTAAAATACTACGCATAATACTTCCAAATGGATGTGAAATAACAGCGCCTGCTACTTTAATAATTTTCACATCGCCGTTACGCATATTCATCGCTTTCGGCAATAGTTCAACAAGTCGTGTATCCATACAAGAAATAATTACCATCTTTTTGTTTGGAAATTTCCCCGTTACAAACTCTTCATATTTTTTCTCTTCAACAAATTTCTCATTGTACTGCAAAATCTCTTCTAATGACTTCATAGTAAGGAACCCTCTTTTCTCTCATTTACACTACATAAATAGTGTACCAAAATATGAAAAACTCAAAAAGGATATCGCTTTATAGTAAAAATAAGATATTTTCAGATAACCGACATAATTCTTTCAAAATATACACACAGCTTTGTAACAAGTTTCACATACTTTAAACGTATTTTCACTATAAACTGATTGTAGATAATGTAAAAAAGGAGTGAATATTCATTATGTCCGACGTTCTGTTACTGAGTCGTTTTCAATTTGCAATTACTATTTTTTATCACTTTTTATTTGTACCTTTGACAATCGGACTTGTCATTTTAGTAGCATGTATGGAAACTCAATACGCCCGCACATTGAATCCAACATATCGCAAAATGGCAAATTTCTGGGGTAAATTATTTACAATTAACTTCGTAATGGGGATTATAACCGGGATTACGATGGAATTCCAATTTGGAACAAACTGGTCTGAGTACTCCAAATATATGGGAGATATTTTCGGATCACCTCTCGCAATCGAAGCACTTGTTGCCTTCTTCTTAGAATCTACTTTCATGGGAATATGGTTATTCGGTAAAGACAAAATTTCACCAAAGTTTCGTGCCTTCTGTATGTGGATGGTTGCACTTGGAACAAATATTTCCGCCCTTTGGATTATTACAGCAAACGGCTTTATGCAAAACCCTGTTGGCTACGTAGTACGTAACGGCCGCGCTGAATTAAATGATTTCTGGGCACTCGTTACGAATCCATATGCTTGGAATATGTTCTTCCATACTGTAGTTGGTTGCTATATTGTTGGTGCTTTCTTCGTTATGGCAATTAGTGCCTATCACTTATTACGTAAAAATGAAGTTGAATTCTTCAAAAAATCATTTAAGTTCGGCTTAATGTTAGGCTTATTCGCCGCAACAATTACACCGTTTATGGGACATCAATCTGGTGTATCAGCAGCTAAATATCAACCCGCAAAAGGAGCTGCGATGGAAGCAGTTTGGGAAACTGGAAAAGGACAAGGATTCTCGATTGTTCAAATTCCTGATGTGAAAAATGAAAAGAACTTTGAATTCCTTACGATTCCAAAGCTCGGAAGCTTCTTCTATACAAACTCATTTGATGGCGAAATCGTTGGTTTAAAAGATATTCCGAAAGATGAACGTCCAAATGTTAACCTCGTGTATTATAGCTTCCGCTTAATGGTTGCACTCGGTATGTTCTTTATGGCATTAACTTGGTATGGCTTCTATTTAAACCGAAAAGGAAAACTAGAAAACTCAAAACGTTATTTAAAAATTACAATATGGTCTGTCTTACTTCCTTATATCGCGATTAACGCAGGATGGATTGTCGCTGAAGTAGGTCGCCAACCATGGACAGTATATAAACTAATGCGTACAGCAGAATCTGTATCGCCTATATCTGTCCCGCAAATTTGGTTCTCATTAATTAGTTTAATTTTGTTCTACACTTTACTTTTAATTGCAGACGTATACTTAATGCTGAAGTTCGCCAAAAAAGGACCTGCAGCATTAGAAGAACCTGCTACTGAGGGAGGTGTGGCCCATGTCTCATGATATGCTTGCAATCATCTGGTTCGGTTTATGGGGCGTGATTTGGACAGTTTACTTCATCCTTGACGGGTATGCACTTGGTAACGGAATGATTTTTCCTTTCGTTACGAAAGATCGACAAGAACGAAATCAATTACAAGAAGCAATTGGCCCGTTCTGGGGCGGTAATGAAGTATGGTTAATTACAGCTGGTGGCGCAACATTTGCTGCCTTCCCAGTCACATATGCTAATATGTTTAGCTATTTATATACACCTTTATTCTTAGTATTACTTGCACTGTTTGCTCGTGCCGCTGGACTGGAATTCATGCATAAAGATGATTCACCAATTTGGCAAAAAACTTGTAAATGGGCATTTGCAATTGGCAGTTTCCTAATCGCCTTCTTATTCGGTGTTACATTCGCTAACTTGTATTATGGACTACAAATCGGAAAAAATGGCTATGAAGGAAATTTACTTAGCTTATTAAACCATTATGGTATATTAGGAGGTCTTTTCTTCACTGCTATATTTGTCGTATCCGGTGCCCTTTGGGTCATGATTAAAACGACTGGTGAAGTATCTGATCGTGCTTATAAAATCGCAAGACCGTTTTCAATGGCAGCTGCTATCATTTTAGCTATCTTCTATGTAGCAACTGCTAATCGGACAAACTTATTCCAAAACTTTACGGAATATCCGGTACTATTCATTCTTCCAGTACTTGCAATGCTAATGAGTGTACTCGCACTTATTATGGTGTACAAACATAAAATCGGCCTTGCATTCACATTCGTTTGCCTAACAATCGCAATGTTTATGACAACTGGCTTTGCAGGTATGTTCCCAAGAATGTTACCATCTCGTATTAACGATGCATACAGTACAACGTTATACAACGCAGCTGGTAGTCAATTAAACTTAAAAATTATGTTCTTCGTTGCAATGGTCATGGTACCAATCGTTATTGGATATCAGCTTTGGAGCTACAGTATATTTAAAAATAAAATTCATAAAGACTCTGCTAAAGGGTATCACTAAGGTAAAAAAAGACACTTCAAATGAAGTGTCTTTTTTATACGTATGATTTTCGATAAGATGTTATATTTCTAATCTAACAACTATACTACAGAAGAATCATTAACAGCTCACAGCTAGATTGTAGCACAGGACAAGTTCATCATTTTATGCAACTTTGCATATCACACTATAAAGTAAACTGTATTCCCTGATCATTCGCATCATTATCCCATACATCAGCTGTACTAATCCCACTAAATGTCTGTACTTTCATTCCTGTATTTGATGATCCCGATCCATTATAAGCCTTCGTCTTTTCAATCGGCTGTACGTTATATTTGTCACCTACATTAATTGTTCCATTGCAATTTTCAATAATAACACCTTCCACAACTGCCGGCATTTTGTCACCCACTTTCATTTCTTTACTTTTATTTTATGAAAATCGCCTAGAAAAATAGCATGTTTCAATAAGAAAAAGCACTCAATTTGAGTGCTTTTTCTTTAAGCATAAAGACAAGTTTGGAGACAGTTGACTTCTTCAAAATTTTATTAGGGGTAATATTTTGAAAAAGAAAGCCTTTCATATGTAGGTTAACATCACTGGAATATATAGTAAATTGATAATATTTATACGGAAGATTGCTAATGTTTAGTATAGATAGTTTACACTATGCTAACAGTGAAAACTATCTATACTAATAAAAAAAGGTGCCTTCAAAAAAGACACCTTTCAAAAACAGACACTATAAAACAGAATTTTTTATTGTTATACGATTGTTAGATACAAAAAGTAGAGGGAAATGTTTGTATTAAATTCTGCTTTATAAAGTCTGTCTACAACTTATATTGTAATCCTCTTCATTTGAAAAAAAATATAATATGCACAATTGCATACAAAAAGAAAAAGCACTCTACTGAGTGCTTTTTCAACCATTTTACTTTTAATATATCGCTTTGAATATATTGTAACATACGTATCTATATATTTTATTGAGAAAATTCAAAATCCTTTTTCTTTCATTTTTACTTATAAAATCATGTAATATAAAAGGTATGTCAAATTCTTATACAAATTGAGGTGTACTATATTTATGATGTATTTCGGAATTATTCCTCTTATATTATTTATTATTTTTCTTATCTCATATTTAAAAGATCCACGAAAAATAATAAACGGCTTTTTATTTAATTCCTTTGTCTGTTTTTTCCTTCTTTTTTGTGTGATTATATCTGTGAATTCAAGTAGTGATGTCCTACGCTATATTATAATTTTACCTATTTTAGCACTTCTTATTATGCTTCCTTTCGGTATTGTTGCTTTAATGTTTGGGCTATTTCTTAATGCTAGAATTTTAATGAAGCGAGAAGGAAGACGGTTCACTAACTGTTTAACACTCCTTGCTGCTTTAGGGATGTTATTCTTTATGTTACTCCCTATCATAAATCCAGCAAGTTTGGTCTCATCGCATTTAGAGCCTATTTTCGCAGCTATTTCTCTTATAAGCTTCTATTTCTTTATACACTTATCTAACTTCTTAAGCGCTTATTTTTTATACCAATTTAACAGACCAAGACGTAATCAAGATTTCATTATCGTTCTTGGTAGCGGCTTAATTAATGATAAAGTACCACCATTACTTGCAAGCCGCATTAATAAAGCTATCGACTTCTATTGGAAACAAGCAGCTGTAAATACACCACCAACAATTATTTTCTCTGGTGGTCAAGGTCCAGATGAAGGCCTTCCAGAAGCAGAAGCAATGCAAAATTATGCTGTTGAAAAAGGAATTCCTCTTGAACATACAGTACAAGAAAATCGCTCTGTAAACACATATCAAAATATGTTGTTCTCTAAAGAAATTATGGATTCTTTAAAACCTGAAGGTAAATATAAAAGTATTTTTACAACGAATAATTTCCACCTTTTCCGCGCTGGTATATACGCTAGACAAGCTGGTCTTAATAGCCAAGGAATCGGGTCAAAAACTGCATTTTATTACTGGCCTAACGCAATGATTCGTGAATATGTTGCGATTGTCGTAATGGGACGTAAGCGTCATATGAAAATATGTGGAACTATTTTAGGTTTCGCTTTATTCATATCAGTACTTAGTTTTATATTTTCTTAATAGCATCCCATCCTTTGAAAGGATGGGATTTCTTATACTTATTTCAAAAATATTTTAAAGATAATATGGTGATAATATTCCCTGCATACATCCATTAAAGGAGAATTTTTTCAAATTAAATGTTAAAATGAAATTTAGGTGTGAATGAGGTAACAAATAAGAAACTAGTTTGAAACGAGGAAATTATATGGAGAAAATTATCAAAAACAAGCCCAATAAGCTAAAAATTGCTTCAAAAGCTTTGATGATTATTATTGGGGCATTTATCACAGCGTATGGATTAGAAGCGGTATTAATTCCAAATAACGTATCAGACGGTGGTGTAACTGGTTTAAGTATCGTTAGTTCAAGATTATTTGGATTGCCATTAGGAGCTCTAATCGCAGTCATTAACATTCCTTTCGTTTGGTTAGGATATAAGCAAATTGGTAAAAGCTTCGCTATTTATTCTATTATCGGGATTGCTTCATTAGCAATAGGTACCGTTGTCATGCACGGAATACCAGCTATTATTGAAGGCGATACATTATTAGTTACAGTTGTTGGTGGTATTATCATCGGTTTTGGTATGGGACTAGCATTACGTAACGGCGGAGCATTAGATGGAATCGATATGCTAGCTGTATTGCTTTCTCGTAAGTTACCATTTGGAACGAGTGACCTTATTTTATTCTTAAACATGTTCGTATTTATTTTCGTATCAACAGTATTCGGCCTTCAAGGAGCTATCCTTTCGGCAATTGCTTACTTTATCGCTTCGAAAGTGATTCATATCGTTGAAGTTGGTTTAAGTGGTTCGAAAGCATTTAAAATCATTACAAAAGAGCCTGAATTAATGGTAGAAACAATTCGCGACCGTTTAGGCCGAAGTGCAACATATAACGAAGTATACGGTGGTTATTCAAGAGAGAAATTCAAAGAAATTTCTTGCGTAATTAACCGTTTAGAAGAAAGTAAAATGAAAGAACTTATTAATGAAATCGATCCACACGCCTTTATTACAGTTTATGACGTAGCAGAAGTAAAAGGCGGTAATTTCAAGAAACGTGATATTCATTAATCGTTATGTAAAAGAGGGTGTGCCAAAATTTTGGCACACCCTCTTTTTATTATTAAGTTGCTATCGTTGTCAGTTTTTGTCGGTAAGTCGATATATTTCAATAACCGCTGATATATTTTGAGTTGTGGTCGATATATTCTAATAATCGCTGATATATTTTTACTCTCCCCCCTTATGCCTAAATCGCACCAACTGAAAGGAATTAGTTCTTATAACAAGAAAAAAGACCAAAAAGCAATTTACACTTTTCGGTCTCTACACTATCTTCTCTTCGTAATCTTTCCTGAACCACCGACCCTCGTTTTTGGAGGAGATGTATTTCTTGGCGGCGTTTTAATAGATGATTTCGGCTTCACATCTGATCCGCTTGAACCGCCTGGTGTTTTTGTAATTTTACCCTTGCTTCCAGTAGAAGGTGGGGGCGTCGTATTACTTCCTTTTTCAGTAATACTTCCCTTATCACCTACTGATGGTTTCGAATCTACATTATCGCCTCGCTTAATGATAGACCCTTTTCCTTCCTTCGTAATTGGAGGAGGGGTTTTCTTTTCTTCTTTCGTAGGCGGTCTCTCTGGAATAACTGGTTTATGATTTTGTCTATCATTATATCCGCGGTAATCACCGTACGATGATTTTCGTGAACCGAATATATCATTTAATATACTTCCCATAATATACCCTTGCAAGAAGGACGGTTGGTAATTTTGACGGACAAATTCTTTATTACTTATTTCAATTAACGTATCAGATGGTTTCTCTTTATCCTTTTGCAGGTTATAAATCTTATCAGAATAAACGAGGAACATTTGATTTTCGTCTTCTTTAGATGCTTGCTTCGGTTCTCTTTCGTTAATGAGTTCCTTCGCTACTTCAGGAACTGACCGATTGGCGGCCCTATACACGTAAGATTCTTGTTTACCTTCCTTGGCAACAGATTCAAGTGGATAACGGTCTTGAATCGACTTTGTCTGCCCGCCTTGACAACCTGATAAGGCATAACCAGCAACAACAAGTAATATAACGATAGCAAGTATAGGGATCACAAACGATTTAATCATGGTAAACAATCGGTTTGACATGATTACGCCCCCTTACGTTGCTCTTATAATTTGTACATCAGCAGGAATGATTGCTTCTCCCTCATACATCATTGTGCGACCATTTTGCCATTCAATACGCAATAATTTTCGATTATCTGATTGGAATTCCCATATATACTGTTCTTCTGAAGCTGAGAATGGAGTTTTTCCCAGCACAACAACACGTCCATTATATTGTTCTTCCATATGGTACTCGGTATCATCCATTTCAATTGTCGTCGGAATTTCATCAATTGAATCTAAGCGACCATCAATTGGAGTATATAATTTGTAATACGTATTTTCTCGGTCTTCAATTTTTAAATAACGAATATCTTTCCCGTCTTGTAGTGTTAAAACAATTTCTTTACGAGAATGCATACTCGTTTTCCCAATTAATTCATACATAACTAATGAAACTTCAATCATATCGCCAGGAGCTAACGTTAAAAGACTCTTTTCCGGCTTCGGTGGCTCTGGGCTTTTCATTATATTTTTAATTCGTTTAAATAAACTCATAATCTACCCCTCCTTTTCTCTTTATAAACACGCACCTAAAATTAGTGCACCAACAATATGTAATGATCCGGCTAACATCGCATGTGCAACGCTACCTTCTTTCGTACCCTCTTCTAAATCAAGACCAGACATTTTCTTTAATACGAATTCGATAAACATTTCTACCACTAATAAAATAACGAAAGAAACTGCTGATGCAAGAAGTGCTTGCCATAAATCATTTGCTTTCGTTATTGATTGGGATAAAATGTACCCTTGTGCAAATAATTTCATAATAAAACGAGTTGTTACAGCTGTATTTCCATTTTTTATTTCTTTTAAGTCATTGTATTTTGTAAAAATTGAATCAACCCACATAATTGCAAATAAAAGTACTGCACTCGCTCCAGTCCATACAAGCATGGCAACTACATTCATCCATGTCATTGCAAAACCTCCTCTAAAAAGTAATAGAAAACCGACATGAATTTGTTTAGACATGTCGGTTCATTTGTCTTTATTCTATATTATTTCTCATACTGCTTCATAATACGAGCTAATTCATCGTCAACAGCAGAATTTTTGTTTAAGCTTGCGAATTCATCATCTAATGATTTTTCTTTCTTATAAACTTCACCACTTGCTTCCGCTTCAGCCTCTAATTGAAGAGCTTTCTCTTCCATACGGCTTAAGCCAGCTTTCGCTGAGTTTGAATCAAATCCAGACATCGCCTGATTAATATTCTTTTGTGCTTTCGCCGCATTTACACGTGCTACAAGTGTTTCACGTTTATTTTTCAGCTCTGTTAATTGCTTACGCATTTCTTCTAGCTTCAGGCGAAGATTGTCAGCAGCAGCTTTGTTTTGCTCATAGCTTGCTTTATACTCATTCATCTTTTGCTCTGCATTTTGTTTTTCTTCAAGAGCACGACGCGCAAGATCTAAGTTATTAGCTTGAACAGCCATATGAGCTTGCTCTTCACGTTTTTTCACAAGTGCTTCTTGCTCTTCAAATAATATTTTGAATTTCTTCTCAAGCGCGATTTGAGCCGCTACACTTTTCTCTGCTTCTTGTACATCCGCTTGCATATCACGTAAATATTGATCCGTCATCTTAACTGGATCTTCCGCTTTTTCAATTAATGAATACACATTTGACATTGTTAAATCTCGTAATCGTTTAAATACAGACATTCAAATTCCTCCTATGATATACCTCATATTTTAAATTCACTACTGGGAAAAATAAAAATCTCCCTTAACAGTAAAGAATAGTCATTTTTACAGCCTACGTGCTTATTATAACAAAATGAAGATGTCCTTACATGTTATTTCCAAAATACATCCAATATAATATGACATTCTAGATACAATATTGCATTTCTAATATATTCTCATTATTTCTCTTTGAAATTAACTTACTTTTGCGCACTTTCACTAAATTACATAAGTGTAATGTTACTGTAAGCTAACTCGATAGTTACGTTTCCATATTTCTTATACACTAATACAAGAAGCAGCAAACAAGCTTCTCATCATTTCAGAACTAATACAAAAATGTATTTACTATAAAACAGATAAAAGGAGAAATCATCATGAAAAAATTAGTAGGAATCGGATTAGCAGCAGCAATTTCATTCGGAGCATTATCAGGTTGTTCTTTATTAGGAGAAAAAGCGAACGGCTTTGTACTGTACGGAACAGAAGATCAAGTAACACAAATTGCAGATAAAAACAAAAAAGAAGTGAAAGAAAAAGACTTCTATAAAATGAAAATGACAACATTAGAAGGTAAAAAAGTTCTTGTCATGGATAAGAAAACTGGTGAAGAACTCGTGAAGAAAGAGTTACTTAGTAAAGTTGATGAAAAAGACGATACGAAACCACTTGATAAATTACCGGCTGTAACAACAGAACAAGGTGTATTATTCGCAAAAGAGAAAGTAGAAAATGCTACACTTGATGGGGCAAAATTAAAATATGAAGGCAACACAATTATCGGTAGTGGCCGTGCATATGCCGACATGTTCGCGGTTGTTGATGATGCAACATACGGAAATGTAAAAGGCGATGAAAAATCTGTTGGGGTATTAAAATTCGATAAAGATCCAAGTAAAGAATTCCCTGGAAAAAATGGTGTAGAATCATCACAACTTGTAAAAATTAAGAAGTAATAAAAAAAGCTTTGCGACATTCGCAAAGCTTTCTTCTATTTATGAGCAACTTGCTCCATATCCGGACTACAAGTTTGTGACTGACATGACTTATTTAAAGAACATGCCGCGCATTTTCCTTTTTTACTTCTCTTTACAAAATGAACTAACGTGTATGCTGCATAACCAAAAATGATAGCTCCAATTATAATATTGACCATCATCGTAATACATCTCCTTCTAGAATCCGAGTAAGGATCCAACTTGATATATAATGAGCGTTAATACATAAGCAACTACGAGTGGATAAACGACTGAGAAAATCGTCCATTTCGCTGATCCTGTTTCACGTTTAATAACGGCTACTGTCGCTAAACACGGAACATATAATAAAATAAAGAACATAAATGCATATGCTGATAATGCTGTATAATGTGCTCCCATTACGTTTCCAAGCACATCTTCTTTAACTGCATAAATAATTGCCATTGTAGAAACGACAACTTCTTTTGCTAAAAATCCTGTTAAAAGGGATGCTGCAGCTTGCCACGTTCCAAAGCCGAGCGGTGCAAATAGTGGTGCGATAAATCCACCAATCATTGCTAAGAAACTGTCTCCCATATCAACACCAAATCCTGATGGACCTGCATAATTTAATAGCCAAATGACAACAGAACCACCGAAGATGAATGTACCTGCTTTACGAACAAATCCTTTCCCTTTCTCCCACGTACTTAGCCATAACGTTTTCGCTTGTGGCACGCGGTAAGGCGGTAATTCAATGACGAAAATAGATTTTTCAGCTTTTAAAATGGTAAGAGACATAATCTTTGTAACTAATAACGCAAGAACAATACCTGCAACATATAAAGAAAACACAACAGTTGCCTGACTATGAGGGAAGAATACTCCCGCAAATAATGCGTATACAGGTAAACGTGCCGAACAAGACATAAATGGTGTTACAAGAACTGTAAGTAAACGTTCTTTTTCTTGTTCAATCGTTCTCGCTGCCATAATACCTGGAACATTACATCCAAAACCGATGATCATCGGAATGAACGCTTTTCCGTTTAAACCGAAGAACTCCATAATTCTATCCATAACAACTGCAATTCGCGCCATATATCCTGAGTCTTCTAATAATGAAATGAAAAAGAATAGTGCAAAGATTTGTGGAACGAATACTAATACAGCACCAACACCGGCAATAATACCTTCTGTAACAAGTGCTTGAATAAAATCAGAAGCCCCGACACTTGTAAGTCCAGCTGTCACCCAATCCGTAAGCTGTCCAGCAAAAAACTCATCTAACATATCTGACAGCGGTGTCCCAATCCACGTAAACGTAACCTGAAAAATAAAAAACATAACTGCTAAAAAGATTGGAAGTCCTAAAATTTTATGTGTAATTAATCTATCAATTTTTTCTGAAAAAGGGATTTCCCCTTCTTTCTCATGCTTCATAACATTTGTTTTTAACTTTTCAATATACGCTTCACGAGTTTTGTATATGTGCTCTTCCAACGTACAATCAAGTTTTTCTTCTAAGCGAGATCGAATGGCTACAAGTTCCTTATAAATTGGTAATGCTTTCATTTCTTTTTCTACTACTTCGTTATTGCTTAAAAATTGAAGTGCTAACCATCTCGGATGCTCGTAATTCACTGTCTCTAAAAGAGCAATTACTTCTCCAATTCCTTCATCCATTTGTACACCATATGAAATAAGGAATGGCTTTTTCTCTTTTTTGTCATTTTCTTTAAGAGTCATAAGCAGTTCTTCACAGCCTTTTCCACTTCTTGCAACGACAGGAACGACTGTTACACCTAATAATTCAGATAAACGTTTTACCTCAATGACAATTCCTCTTTGCTTCGCCACATCAACCATATTTAAACCAATTGAGACTGGCTTACCAAATTCAAGTAACTGCAACGTTAAGTGCATATTTCTTTCAAACTGCGAGGAATCTACGATATTTAACATATGATTAAATTCTTCTGTTAATAGAAAGTTTGTTACAACACCTTCATCACGTGAAACTGGATTTAAATCATAAACACCTGGTAAATCAATTAATGTTCCTTGTCTATCTTTTAATTTACCAACCTTCTTTTCTACTGTTACACCGCTCCAGTTTCCTACATATTCATAAGAACCAGTAAGTGCATTAAACAATGATGTTTTCCCTGTATTCGGATTCCCTAGCAAAGCTACCTTATTCACGCTAATTCCACCTTTATCATTTTCGCGTCACAATGACGAATACTAATTAACTGTCCACGACACTCCAATGTACAAGGACCTTTGAACATCGCTTTCTGCTTCATACGAAGTACGCTTCCTTCAGAAAGACCAAAAGCAGCCAGTCTTCTCTTTAATAATTGATCTAACGACTGAACGCTTTTTACTAACACTTTCTCACCGATTTTAATATCTACTAAGCTCATAACCTTCCCCCTCAGAAGAGAATGATAATTATTTTCAAAAGAATTATAGCACACTCTATTTCTTGAGTACTATACCCTTTGACTTCATATTTATTAACATTTCTCTACAATTTTATTTCAATTATTGTCATAATAGATTCGTTTGCCATTCTCATCCATTTCGCTTACAATAAACAATAACAAATAAAGAATCTCGTTATCACTGGGGGAGCCATGCCGCTGAGAGGGAACACTTCGTTCCGACCCTTCGAACCTGTTAGTTAATGCTAACGCAGGGATTGTGCAAACGTCCGAAATACATACCTCATTTTTATTTACGTATTTCGTATCCTCCTATGATATCTATTCTTTTTTGTACAACTTGGATTTAGGGGGAGACAACATGCGTAACACCAATTTACAAGCGATGATCGAATCTGCTATTCTTGCAGCCTTCGCCTTGGTCATCGACATTTTACCACTTTCAATAAAAATATCAGCAACAGGCGGTTCCATTTCATTTGCTATGATTCCTATTTTTATTATCGCGTACCGCTGGGGTTTCAAAATGGCTTTCTTAGGGGGCCTAATTTGGGGATTATTACAAATTGTCGTAGGCGATGCCATTATCGTCACACCAATTCAAGTACTAATTGAATACTTTGTTGCTTTTGCATTCATTGGATTTGCTGGTTTATTCTATCGTCCAATTCAAAAAGCACTTTTAACTTCCAATGATAATAGCGAAGAGCAATCAAATTTAGGTAGCCGTAAAGACAAACCTTCATCAAAACCAAACCAAGGAAAGAAAGTAATTGGATACATTATCGTCGCTACTTTTATCGGTAGTCTAGCTCGTTACTTCTGTCACTTTATCGCTGGTATCATTTTCTGGGGACAATATGCACCAAAAGGCCAATCGGCTTTCCTATATTCTTTAATATTTAACGGTAGTACAATGATTGGTTCCTATATTCTATGTACCGTTTTACTTATATTTTTATTTATCACTTCACCACGCTTATTCAAAAGCATCAGTGCTTATCAAATGAATACACAAAAAAAGGGCGCTTAATGAGCGCTCTTTTTTCATATCGTAATATCAATTAAAAATACAATAAATGCGCAAAAGAAAATAAATACCATTATACTTAGCCAATTGCTATGCACGGTTCATCGACTCCTTACATAACCTCATATTCTAAACAAATTATACTGATTAAAAATAAAGATTAGGTAAAGATAATATGAAAATAAATTAAAAAAGCATAGATCATATTGTCTACGCTTTTTTCGGTAAATAGAAATAAAATAATACACCATCTTCTGTATTTTCTGCCCCATATTCAGCATCATGTAGTTCTAAAATATTCTTTGAAATAGCAAGCCCAAGCCCCGTCCCACCTTGTGAACGCTGACGAGCTGTATCCACGCGATAAAAACGATCCCAAATTTTATCTAATTGCTCTTCTTCAATATGAGTACCTTTATTTTCAATGCACACTTTTATACAATTCTTCTCATCTATTGTAGAAATAATAATATCCTCTTTATTTGGTGTATATCGTATAGCATTCGTAATGAAGTTCACGATGACTTGTTCAATCCGGCCTTGATTTGCAATCACTTCAAATGAACTTATATTTTTATGAATATGAAGTTCTTTTTTCTCTATTTCCACAGATAGATGTTCACATATACCTTCAATTACTGTATCAATATAAAACGAATCTTTTTTCATTTTATATGTACCAGATTCAAATTTAGCTAACTCAAGCATATCCAAAATTAACGTATCCATTTTGTCTACTTCTCTCTCCATCGCCTGAAAATAATACTCTTTTTTATGCTCAGCTACCCCGTCTTTTAAAATAGAAATACAGCTTTTCATAATACTTAGCGGTGTTTTTAATTCATGTGAAACACCAGAAATAAATTCTTTTCGCGTCTTTTCTAACTTTCTTTCCTTTTCAATATCTTCTTCTAACTGTCCAATATGCGAATGGAGTTTATTTGATAGTACATTAATATTTTTCGATAAATCCCCAATTTCATCTTTTGAAGTAATCGGTATTTTTTCTGTGAAGTCTAAATGCGCTATTTTCTTCGTTGTATCATTTATTTTCAATAATGGCTTTGCAATTTGTTTTGAGTAATAGAACGAAGCTAAAAAAATAAGAACGACTACAAATACAATGATATAGATATAATAATCTTGCACCATTTGTACAGCCTCATCTACGGGCTGTAAAGAAGCCATCGCATAAATATATGTTACTGATCCGCCTTTTTCTTTTATCGGCTTAATTAATAATTTATATTTTATATCATTCTTTTCATAGTCCATTGTCTTTGTTGAATACTCTATTTTATTACTCTCTTTTAATAATACATCCGTTTGAAATTCTTTTATACTATCCAAAAATAAAGTGTTTTTATAAATTGGATTTACGGAGCCTTTTACATCTGGAAATTGTACTTTTGTAACACGCCCTCCTATGTAAACATCTGGTTCTTGAGCAGCTTGCTCCCGAACAGCCGGCTTCTTTTCCTTACTAGCTTGTTCCCCAGCTGCTCTCTTTTTCTCCTCATCTAATTTACTCATTTTTTCATTAAATGCTTTTTCTAACGGTTTATTAGATCCGCTTAAATTCTGCTTAGATAAAGAAAAAGAGACTGGAATAAAACTATCTTCTTTTCTCACTCCAGAAAAATAAATTTCTTGCCCTAAAAACTGCTCTGATGGTTTATTATCAATCTCCTCTATATTGACGAGATTGTATAGGGGGATTTTGAATAGTTGTTGTCCAAACCTCTTTTGTTGCCAACGATCTATCGTTACTTCAAAATAAAAATCATCTGCATGTTTTAAATTCCCGTTCTTATCTAATGTCGTAATCCACGTATTATTTTCTCTTAAAAAGTCTTGCTCTAGTTTCTGAATTTCTTCTGCATTTCCTGCATAATTTAAATAATTCTTCTCAAAGGAATTTAAATTCACTTTAATATCTTCCACTTTTCGATTCGCATAATATTGTTTAAAAAATATCGTTTGTCCAATAAATATCGTCGCTAAAATCAACATGCATAATGCTGCTGTAAGAGTAAATAATTTTAGTACAATCCCTTTTCTCATATATTCCCCTCAAATTTATAACCAGTTCGTACTACAGTTGTAATATACTTTGCTTTCTCTCCTAATTTATTTCTTAAATTACGAATATGGCTATTCACCGTTCGATCATCGCCAGCAAATTCATATCCCCAAATTCTTGAAATGAGTTGCTCTCGCGTTAAAACGATTCCTTGATTTTTCATGAAATACGCTAATATTTCAAATTCTGTATGCGTTAAATTAATATCAGTTCTATCTACCGTAACAGTGCGAGACGGAAAATGAACGTGAATACCGTGGATGGATAATGTATCATCTTCATTCTCTAAAAGTTGCTTTGTCACTTTTCTGCTTTCTAACAACCTTTTCGCTCTTGCTAATAAAATGGGCGGACTATACGGCTTCGTCACATAGTCATCTGCCCCAAGTTCAAAACCAAGTAACGTATCGTCTTCATCTACGCGCGCCGTCAGCATAATAATAGGCACCTCGGACGTCTTTCGAATTCTTCGGCAGACAGACCATCCATCGAGTTCCGGCAACATAATATCTAAAATAACTAAATCAACCTCTTCTTCTTCAAATACAACTAAAGCCTCTTTCCCGTCCCTCGCTTCAAACACTACATATTGCTCACTTAAAAAATAATCTTTTAATATTTCACGTAATATGTCTTCATCTTCAACAATTAAAATATTTTTTGACATAATTTATATATCCCCCTCCCGCTTTCAGAAACTATAATTTCACTTTGAATGACTGTCAGTTAACTTCGCCTCGATAATATATCTATCTGGTGCATTCCCTATATAATTAAATGGGTAACAAGTTGTCAGTGTTAATATCGGTTCTTCTTTTTTTATAATAACAGTACGATCATCCGCATGAGTAATCCATGTCTTTTGAATTTCATATGTGTACCTTTTATTATCATACTCTAAAACAAGGGTATCCTTTTCTTTCAACTCTCCTAAATCTGTAAATACAGTATCTCGATGTCCACTCAGTACAGTATGTCCCCCTCCAGATGGAGTTGTCGTTAAATCACTAACGAACATACCCACTCCTTTTTTCAAAGTCGTATCATCCGCTCCCCAATATATAGAAAACTTCTTCTTTATTTTTGGTATGTTTAACATCGCTACCTTTTCTCCTTCTTTATGTTCTGTTTGAGAAGAAGGCACTTGAGAAGTTACAGGTGTTTCACGAGAAAGTTGAGTATCTTGTATATTTTTAAGACTCTTTATTTCTTCTGCAGTTAATGGCCCGGCAGAGCTTCTTCCTTTATACCATTCCACAGCGTAATAGGATCCCATGAATAGCCCTATAGCCATCAATATGATACCGATATAATTGAGTAACTTCATTCTTCATTCCTCCATGCCAAAAATGGTAGGAGTAACCTACCATTTTTAATATATGAAATTATCCCATTCTTTATAGGAAAATATTTTATTTACGCTTTAATCTTATTGCGACGATTCAAACCAAATAATGTACCGACCGCTACAAGACATGCACTTAATCCCATCATTGCTACATTATTTGATGCTGTATTTGGTAATTTTTCACCTTGTATAACTGGCTTTGCTACTTCTTTTTTAGCTACTTCATTCTTTTGCTCGGCTTTTATCGTTGCTTCTTTTTTGGCCATATCGTTTTTTAACTGTTCTTGCGCTATTCTCTTTTTCTCTTCTTCACTTTTTTTCTCAGCTTTTATTGCTTCTTCTTTTTTAGCCATATCATTTTTTTCTTGTACTTGTGCCGCTTGCTTTTTCTCTACTTCACTTTTTTGCTGTTCCTTAATTGCTTCTTCTTTTTTAGCTTTATCTTGTTGCACTTGCGCTTCTTCCTTTGTTACTGTTCCAGTATCTGCACTCGCTACTGAAGAATATCCTACTGTTAAAAGTGCCATTGCACAAATTGGTAATAGTCTCTTTTTCATCTTAATTCTCTCCTTATATTTTATTCACATCAACTCGCACCGGATGTATTACTAGAATAAGCAAGAGATATAAATATAAGATGCAGATGAAATATATTTCATTTAAAGATTTCATTGTAGAAAAAGAAAAAAACATCGCAATATGTACGATGTTTTTTTCGGGTGTGTGTCTCAATTATTTACATGTTACTTTCGCGTGATTTGGAAGTAGAACGGGCTGGAGCGATAACTAATTGTCTCGGCTCAGTTTTCTTGAAGTGATTTTTGACGTTACACTTACGACGTTGAACAACCCACGCTTTAATAGGGTTTGTTAAAATAATCTTTTGCTCTTCGTTAGGGGCCTCTTCTTCAAACCTACAACTCTCGCTCCATTTATTCCATTTCATTGTAAATTTAGAAGAAGAATGATCATCTTCACGATCAAACAAGTGCAAAAAATCCATTTTTCCATCTAGCATTACGGTGTTACTAGTCGCTAAAAAAGAAAAGGTCGTCCAACGTTTCTCCATGCCCTCCTACTCCTTTTTCACATATAGAGTGCCTAAAACTTAATTTACCTAAAATATGCTTGCCTTTTACCTTACACCCATAGTTTATCCAAAATGCTATTATGCAACTATCGATTTGCCTTACAACTACCTTACATTTTTGTAAGAAACAAAAAACCTTCACTCTATATAATGAAGGTTTCTTACTTTTTATCTATATGATCTCTCATATCATCAAGTCCAGCTTCTTTTAGCTGCGACATCATACCGTGCGAAATTGCGCCTAACACTAAAGTCATTCCAATTAATGAAATACGAATCGCAGGTACATCAATTACGTAAGCCAACAGGCCAAGAACAATTGTTAAAAGTAATGCTTTTATAAATGTTACACTTGTGTACTGTTTCTTCTTCATCATATTCACCCTTTGTGGAAGCGTTTTCTTAATATACTTAGTATATCATATCATCAGATGATTTTGTCGTTATCTTTGTAAAAAATTACTATCTCCTTTGACTTTTTCTATTCTATCCTTTACAGTCGAAATGTTCATAAGTTTTACACTGTAGGAGGATTACAATGAATATTGAAATAAAAGACACTTTAATTTCTGAAGAACAATTACAAGCAAAAGTGAAAGAATTAGCACTTCAAATCGAACGTGACTTTGAAGGAGAAGAAATCGTAGTCATTGCTGTATTAAAAGGATCTTTCGTATTCGCTGCTGATTTAATTCGTCACATTAAAAACGATGTAACAATCGACTTTATTTCTGCATCTAGCTACGGAAATCAAACAGAAACAACAGGAAAAGTGAAACTACTAAAAGATATCGACGTAAACATTACTGGGAAAAACGTAATTGTTGTAGAAGATATTATCGATTCTGGTTTAACACTTCATTTCCTAAAAGACCACTTCTTTATGCATAAACCAAAGGCACTCAAGTTCTGTACATTACTTGATAAGCCAGAACGTCGTAAAGTAGACTTAACAGCTGAATATGTTGGCTTCCAAATTCCAGACGAATTCATCGTTGGATACGGTATCGACTGTGCGGAAAAATATCGTAACTTACCATTCATTGCTTCAGTTGTAACGGAATAATCATATAACTTAAAAAATCGATAGTACATAAAATGTATATCGGCGATTTTCAAAATATATCGACCGTAACTCAAATTATATCGGCGATTTTTTAAATATATCGACTTACCGACAATAACTGACAATCTTAGCACCCAATTAATAGGGAGAAGCTGTTCTAAAATACATGGGAACAGCTCCTTTCTTTCCATTTACAAACTACAGGGAGAGATGAAATATGACAAAGACAAAATTTGAAAAAGTACTCCTCATCGTAAATCCGAAAGCTGGTCAAGGTGACTTACATACAAATTTAACGAAAATCGTACCACCTCTTGCCGCAGCTTTTCCTGATCTACATATCCTTCATACGAAAAAACAAGGTGATGCAACAAAATATTGCCAAGAGTTTGCTAGTAAAGTAGATTTAATTATCGTCTTTGGTGGTGATGGAACAGTATTTGAATGCACAAATGGCTTAGCACCTCTCGAAACTAGACCTACACTTGCAATCATTCCAGGCGGAACTTGCAACGACTTCTCTCGCACACTTGGTGTTCCGCAAAACATTGCAGAAGCGGCAAAACTTATTACAAAAGAACATATAAAACCAGTTGACGTTGCAAAAGCAAATGGACAACATTTCTTAAACTTCTGGGGGATTGGTCTCGTATCTGAAGTATCAAACAATATCGATGCAGATGAAAAAGCAAAGCTTGGTAAAATCGGTTACTATTTAAGTACAATTCGAACTGTAAAAAATGCTGAAACATTCCCAGTAAAAATTACTTATGACGGACAAGTATATGAAGACGAAGCTGTCCTTGTCATGGTTGGAAATGGTGAATATCTTGGTGGTATTCCATCCTTTATTCCAAACGTAAAATGTGATGACGGAACACTTGATATTTTCGTAGTCAAATCAACAGGTATTCAAGCATTTAAAGATTACATCGGAAAGAAACTATTCGAGGATTCAAATGAAAATGACATCTTCCACGTAAAAGCGAAATCCATTCATATTGAAACGAAAGAAGAAAAAGAAGTAGATACAGATGGAGAAAGTTCGCTTCACACACCTTGTCACATTGAATTATTACCAGGACACTTTACGATGATTTATAATCCTGCGGTTGTGTAAAGAAAAAAACGAGTGCTAGCACTCGTTTTTTTCTCTTCTAATCTAGTTATGTCGTTGAATCATTTCTTCTATTTCTTTAACTCTCTCTAAAGTAATTCCATTTCTTTGTTCGATCGCTAAAGGATGCTCGGTTGGCTCTAATTCAACATACGGTGCCGTTCCAACTTCTCTTATATGTACATTTGTTTTTAAATTTAATGTTTCTGGATAAAATGGTATTTCTACAGATAACCAACCAAAATAAGGATCACTATTTTCTCGGCCTCTCTCATCCCACTTTTCTAATACTTCATCATAACTTTCTTTACTAAGTGATACCCAAACAGTCCATATGAAATTTTCGTGGTAATCAATGATAGGAAGCTCTAAACATCCTCTAATAAAATAATGTTCATCATCCATTACACAAAGATCCGATGTTAAATGGAAGCGTCCCTCTCTTTCATGGGGCGCTACCTCGTAATAATAATATGGCGCTTCACTTCCGTAGCATAGAGGTAGTGCAAAACGATGCATTTGTACTTTTTCTCCGGATTTTCTCCTTCTTTTCATTTGTTATTCTTTCTCCTATCCTTTTCAGTCACAATCAAACTCTACCCAATTTCTCCAATGCGTATTAGCATTTTCATTTACAATAACACTTGGATCTTTCTTCTCTATTGCAGAGGCTACTGATTGGAAGAATTCATTTTCACTTACTTTTTCGTCTTCAACATGTTTCCATTCTTCCGTTTCATACGCTAGTTCCCAATTACCTTCTAAACCGAACTCTTCTAAAATCTCTTCTTTACTCCACCATAATAATGTTCTAACTTCTTCATTAGTAGCAAGCATACGCATAAAGTATGTTGGATAATGATCTGTCGTTTGTACTTCTATTCCATTATTTATATAATCCTCTTCTGTAAATTCATATTCAAAATGATGCTCACGAATTTTTAAACTGCCGTTATAAATATTCGGCATAAATTCACCTTCATCATCAAATAACTCATAATTGCCATCATTTAATTGTAAAATGCAATCATCACCCATTGAATGAGTAATTCTATCTCCATATACTTGAATATCATTACATACACCTAATGAACCTACACCAACAAGTTGAAACACCATTAACCAATCCTTAGTATCTTTAAAGAAAAGAGAGAATTTCACTTGCGAAATATCCATATATTCATTATCAAAGGCAGGAAATTCATAGTTACTTTGCTTTTTATCTAATAGTTTTAAAATATCTTTTTGCATATGTATCATCTTCACCCCGATATAAACAAAAATATTTTTTTAATTTCACTAGAGTATAACATAACCATACTTACCTGTGACATTCTAATAAAACTACTAAAAAATAGAAGAATGGCTTGTTTGCATACTCTAGTTCTTTTTATGTACAATGAAGGAAAGAAGTACCTTCATATAAGGGAGAGGACAAACTTTGTTCAACCAACAGTTAGTTAATTTACGCATTGATTTTGCATTTAAACAATTGTTTGGTACGAATGGTAGCGAAGATATTCTAATTGCATTTTTAAATGCTATGTTACAAGAGTCTTTAGAGTCGCCCATTGCTTCTCTACAACTAGAAGATCCACATTTACACAGGGAATATGAAGAGGATAAGTTATCTATTTTAGACATTTCAGCGACATTAGACACAGGAACAAAAGTCAATGTAGAAATACAACTCAATAATAATCACGATATGGTTAAACGCAGTTTATATTATTGGGGAAGACTATACACATCTCAACTACAAAAAGGGATGCCCTACAGTGCACTTCACAAAACCATCACCATAAACTTACTAAACTTCGTAATGTTTTCGGAACACCCAGCCTTCCATACAACAAGCATATTATGGAATACACAACAACAAAAACTCCTGAGTGACGACATTGAAATCCACATTATAGAAATTCCAAAGTTAACTGAACAATGGCATGAAGAAAAAGTAAATCCGTGGAAAGATCCATTTGTTCGTTGGCTTTTATTGCTTTCAGCAAATGAGGATGAGCACTTAACTAAACTATTGGAGGATATTGCTATGAACCAAGACCCTATTTTACAAAAAGCGATAAATAAATGGGAACGTATGAGTCAAGATTCATCTTTCCGACAAGCCTATGACGCAAGGGAGAAAGTTTTAATGGATGAAGCAGCAAAATTCGCCCATGCAGAGACAGAAGGAATAAAAAGAGGAATGGAACAAGGGATGAAACAAGGAATTAAAAAAGGCATTGAAAAAGGCATTGAACAAGGTCGAAAAGAAGGAGTTCAGCAGGGAAAAATTCAAATGATTAAAAATATGTATGATCTTGGTATACCACTTGAAACGATTGCTAAGGCAAGTAAATTACGTTTGCATGAGATTGAGCATATTTTAGGACATAAATAGTGATAAAAAAAGAGCTTGAATAGTTTCAAGCTCTTTTTTATCAACTCTCCTCAATATCATCCAATTGAGTCTTATAACACTCATCACACTCTGGCCTCGTAGGAAGAATCCCTCTTTCATCAGGTAATAAAACCCTCAAAACTTCTCGATCCATCTCTGTGAAAGACTTCATAATAATGGGATATCCTTCAATAATATTCGTATACTCAATCCCTTGTTCAAACTTTTTTCCGCTCTTTATTTCTTCTATTATGGAACAAAAAACACTATGCGCGACTTCAGGATCCATATTTAATGTTATTTGTAAATCTTGATGATTAAGGTTATCTCTTAGACCATGCGTATGATAATTAGCATGGATGCCATCAATATCTTCTGCTAATATGATATGCATGTACCATCCATACTCTTGCAACATATTTTCTTCTCATGCATCTGAATCTTCTTCTAACTCTTCATTAAGTAAATTCGGATCATACCACACATCTTCGTAATCTCCATCAATTAAGAATCTCCATCCAGGTGATAACCCTAAATACTTCTTTATTTCAGGTGCCCATTCATCAATATGTTGAACGTGTAAAGGAAGAAAGAAATCTTCTTCTGTCCCCATTTCTTCACCAGCCCAAATGTACCAACCTGTCGTTCCGTTTTCTATAGGCATTCGTAACCCATTAATCGGAGTGATACCATCTTTCACATTTTGCGCTATTCCTAATTTCAATTCATTCGTGGATTCTACATACTCCGCTTTATATTTATTACATATACTCATTTGCTCTTTTATGTATTTTTCCATCCTTTTAGCACACTCCCAAATTTTTGAAAGATAGATTTCTTTGCCGAAGCACTCTCTAACTTCCATACCCCATACGGATTATAAAATGAATCCTCTTGTTCATAACGATCATCTATATAATGAGATAAGAGATACACTGGAGCATCTTCTGTGAAACTAATTGTATCTCCATCTTTCAAATTAGGTTTTTCCAATATATTATGTAGGTTAAAATCATTTAATAAATTTACAGCTATTTCCGGATCTATTTCTCTGTCTAAAACAACATCTGGTAGATTAAATGCTTGCATTCCACATGAATAGTAGCCGCCCTCTTCATCTCCAACTAAAGTTACAAAGTGCGAATACATCGGGAATATTTCCTTATCCTCTGCAAGCTCTTGCCATTCTTCTTTCGAATAAGCCATACCTGCTGTTTCAACTTTTAAAGCAAGTCCACCTGCATTTAAAAGTTCCATTCCTACATCAATTACTTCTTGTAATCTCTCTGTATCGTCAACTTTTGCAATAACATACACTGTATAAGTATGCTTCTCCAACTCCTGAAGCAATTCTTCATCAAAACGCTCACCACTTGCATAGAAGAAAGCCTCTCTTAAAGAAGGGTCTTGTTCATATATATCGATTTCAAAGCCAATCTCTTTCTCCTTATGGTGCATAATATTTCCTGCTAATATATAGTTACTTTTACTCACAACTTCTTGTATTAATTCTGTTCTATCTTTCCATAAACCAGGTACTCCAATAACGATTTGTGTCTCCATCATATGCACTCCACTTCTCATCTATTTTCAATCTATTCTTTCAATCTTCCAAACTAAATTAGCTGGGCTATCTTTCTCTAAAAAGGTTAACATCCATACAGTTTTTCCTTTATCATTCATCAGCAGCACTTTATGGTTTAACTTCCAAGCCACTTCACTAACATGATGAAACATCTTATACATATCTTCTTCTCTAATAAGCTTTTCCTTTTTGATTAACCGCCTCGTTCTATACTCTCTTATTTCTAAGTACACGTCAGCATAAGCCACTTCATGCTGACATGTTATACTACATACGTATTTTTTATTCGGACTACTCTTTTTTATATATACGAACTCGTTTCTATAATTCAATTCTAGTATCTTATTCTTCACTTTTTCTAACTCTTCTATATCCCAATCATATTTCACAGCTAAACGCTTCATTTCAACATGAACGATTTGAAGGGCTAATTCTTTTTTCTCTCTATCTGATAAATATGGAAAATCCTTCACACTCTCATACTCCACAAAAACATTCATATATTCAGGGAAAATTCTATATTTCTTCTCCCACTCATCGAGTAATGAAATATCATCCACACAATGAATCAAAATCCCTTTCTCATAATCCATTCTTAACTTTGGCATATGTCGACAATATAAAGAAGTAATACTGCTCGTCTCTTTACCAAAAGAGATATCTTCATCGTAGTTGCTTGTAGATGTTAACTGTAATGCCTCTATGTTTCTGGTATGCTCTTTTACTTTTAGAAAACTCAATTGTATATCTCTTATAACCGGCATTTGCTCTCTCCTCTTCGCAATACAACTATGAAATATCTTTGTTAATACGCCTTAATCAATTTCAAGCCACCCCATTCCCATAGAAAGAAATAACAACAGTCCGATTACAAAAAAGAGACCCCCAGTTAAAAAATAGAACGGCACTCCATGCAATGGATCACTAAATAACTCTATCAAATTTCCAGCTACTACTTTCCATTTCTCTTTCTTTGAATTTTTTTCTTTTAATTCTTTTATAAATCGATAATTACTTATACTAATCAAAATAATTCCTATTAATAGGCATCCTACTATGATTAAAATCTCCAAATATAGCACTCCATATGTACATCTATATTTATTTTCGTTTACATACTATTGTTATTCATATTCCATTTTAGCTAATAAACAAACGAAAAAGAACTAGGTGGATTAATGTTTACTTAAAAAGAAAAAGTCCGAAACCATATAAAGTGATTTCGGACTTTTTTAAAAAAAAATATCAAATTACATTTCGAACAAAAAGGAGCTGAATTTCCGCTTCTAATTTCGCATCACATTTTGGACAATATACATATCGTTCTTCTACCTTTTGTCGTTCTATCATATGTAAGGATACTATTTTCATACTGCACATAAATCCAATTAAGATAAGGCTAAAAATGAGTAGCACAACGCTCTCCCTCTCCTATTTTTTCTATATTTACCCATAAAATGAAGGTAATTTTATACTTATAATCCTATCTTACCCTTCATACCGGCAGGAACTTTCTTTACTTCTATTTACTCATAAACGTGATTCTTTTTTGTCTATATAAATAAAGAATACCTGTAACAATAAAAACCATCCCGCCAAAATACAAACCATACTCTATCGCAACTGCTACAATTCTTTCAATATGTTGTCCAAATAAAGAACCTAGTACGAAATAAGCGAGTGTCCAAACAAATCCTGTCGTATAAGAATACAAAGCATACGTCTTAAATGACATGTTATTCATTCCAACTAAATACGGTACAACATGTCTTACAACTGGTATGAAGTAACTTGTAACTAATGCATAATGACCATACTTCTCTACCAGCTCTTGCGATTTCACAACATACTTTGCTTTTTTCTTTTTCATTAGCTTATCAAGTACTTTTGCACCAAATATTTTTCCTAATATATAGCCTAAAGAAAGTCCGGACACAACTCCTAAATACGTTAATAAAAACGCAGGAATGACATTTAATATACCTAATGAAGATACAAATCCTCCGCTCATCACAATCATTTCATCTGGAATTGGCATACCAATAATCCCTAACCACAAGCAGAAAAATAATGCCCAATAACCGTATTGCTCGATATAGGATAATAATTCATGTAATTCCATTATGCATACGCTCTCCTTAGTTCTTTTTTGCAACTAAAGACGTAGGCTGGCGGGAAATTGAGCCATACTTTTTCTAGTGTAATTTCAGGGAAGAAATGCTGTATAAAGCCTTTTTTCACAAGTGAATATTGAAATGTAATGAATTCACCATTCTCATGTATCACTTCCATCGCATTGTTTAAAATGCGCTTTGAAACTTCTTCTGGTAAAGAAGTGAAAGGCAACCCTGATAAAACGTAATCAATGCATTCTATATTGAGCTCCTCCATATACTTCTTTATATTTTCAGCTGAACCGTGTACAACAATGACATTCTGCTCATCTTTAAACTTTCTTTTTAATTCTTTGAAAAATACTTCATTAATTTCAATAAGAAGAAATATTGTTTCCTTCTTTTTTCTCTTCATAATCTCTTTCGTAAAAACCCCTGTGCCAGGCCCTAACTCTACAATACATTTCGCTTTATTAAAATCAATTACATCGACCATTTTCTTTGCTAATATTTTTGAACTTGGCGCAATTGCACCAGTATGTTTTGGATGCTTTATAAATTCATGTAAAAATGTAATGAGCTGCATGTAAACCTCTCCTCATTCGTTCGATAGTTTTTAACTTGTGTCTAAGTATAACTATCGTTTCTTAATAAAAATTGAGGAAGTTTCTTAAGATTTTATGAAGAATAAAAAAACAGCTATCGCGTGTAGCGATAGCTGCCCCTTATTACTTCGCACTCACGATCTTATAATAAGAACGAACCGTTAAGAAGTAATATCCAATATAGATGACACCGTATACTCCAATACTAATGAGAAGCGGAATCATAATTTCAAATGGTAATATATTTGATAAACCTTTTAGTGCAAATAAGCTGTGTAAAATACCGATTACTAACGGAATAGCGAAGATAAAGCTTACTTGTTTTGCGATAGCTTTCTTCATTTCTTGCTTCGTTACACCAACTTTATGAAGGACAATGTAACGATCACGGTCAGCACTTGCTTCTGTTAATTGTTTAAAGTAAATGATTGAGCCTGTTGCTAACAGGAATACTAATCCTAAGAATAACCCAATAAACATCATTAAGCCTGTCGTTTCAAGCCCCATTTGGAATCCTGTATAGAAATCGTTAAATGGTTTTAAAACTTCTGATTCTCCAGCTGGCATAATGCTTGCTAATTTTGCTGTTAACTCTTTACTATTTCGCTCACCTTTTACATCAATATTTTTTACAGTACGCGTTTCGTTTACTTGTTTCACTTGCTCATATGTTTTATCAGGAACGATTACAAATAGTTCATTTAAATTTGTAAGGCTTCTATTATTTACACCTTTAATTTTTAATTCTTTTGACTCATTTCCAACAGGGAATACAGCTGTATTTCCTGTATAAAGAGGACCAAAATCAAGTTTCTCAATATATAAGCTATCATATACGAAAGCTTCATTCGCACTTAAATTTACAGGTTCTACCTCTAAATGTTTCACATGTTTATTAAAGCTTGATTGAGAAATAAGCTGGTACTGATTCGTAACATTATAGTGTGTGTTCAGAACTTGATCAGCTCTTTCACCTTTAAATGTTCCTTTCACAGGAATCATTTCAACTTCTGATTCATATGTGACTGGGTGATTATTCTTCTCTCCAGCAAGTATTTCATTTACTTTTTTATCTAATGCTGCATCTTTTTTCTCATAGGAATAACTATACGGCGCAGCAACTTTTGATTGCGTAAATGTGTTGTAATACATCGTAACTGACGTACCAACCGCTGTTAATGTTACCGCACTTAAAATAGAAATTGTCGCAAGTGACTTTGCATTTCCTTTAATACGATATAGTAACTGCGATGTCGTTACCATATTCATACCGTTATAAAACGATGATTTATTATTTCTTGCACGTTTCAATACAAATACTGTGAAGAACATGAACAGTAAATAAGTCCCTGCTACTGTCGCTAATAAAATATATAATGCAACGACCATAAAGTCTGCATACATAACTGCTTTCATGTACATTAGCGCTAAAAAATAACCTGAACCGATTAAGAAAACTGAAATTAATGCCATAATGACAGATCCTTTTGGCATTGTTTCTCCTTCACGTTCTGCGCGGAAAAGTTCAATTAACTTAAAGCGATAAATTAAACGATATCCTTGGAGTGATGTATATAAAATAATCACAAAGAAAATAATTGCTGTATCAATAATGGCAGCCATCGGTACTTCAAAATGAACATTTAAGTTTAATCCCATCATGCTTACTAATAGTTCAAGGAATAATTTCGAAAGGACGCTACCGATCGCAATACCGATAATTAAAGACATTAATCCCATTAACATATTTTCATAAAAGAGCATTTTACCAATTTGTCTTTTACGAATACCTAATAAGGAATAGAGTCCAACTTCTTTTTTACGTTTACGTGTAAAGAATCCGTTCGAATATATAATAAACACTGCTACGAAAATGATAAGCATCACACTGGAAACTTGGAACGCTCCGCTAATCTTTTTAGAAGCTTCTGCTGCTTTTTCCATTTGTGAATTATATTGCAGTGCTTTAAATGTAAAATAAATAACGATACTAAAAATCATAGATGCGAAATATACAAAGTAGTCTTTAAAGTTCCGCTGTATGTTGCGGAGGGCAATGCTAGATAAGGTCATCAGCCATACCTCCAGAAATAGAAGACATTACATCAACAATTTTTTGGAAGAACTGTTTACGCGTCGATTCACCACGGTGCAATTCTTTATATAGTTCACCATCTTTAATGAAAATAACTCGTTTACAATAACTTGCTGCAAATGCATCATGCGTTACCATTAAAATTGTTGAGTTATCATATTCATTTAATGATTTCATACTTTCAAGTAAATCTGTTGCAGATTTAGAATCAAGTGCTCCAGTTGGCTCGTCTCCAAAAATCATACTTGGATTCGTAACGATTGCACGTGATGCTGCGCAGCGCTGCTTCTGTCCACCAGATACTTGATATGGGAACTGACTTAAAATATGATCAATGCCAAATTTCTTTGAGATTTCAAGAACGCGGCGATCAATCTCACTCGCTTTCACCTTTGATAACGCAAGTGGTAAAGCGATATTCTCTTTCACTGTTAACGTATCTAATAAGTTATAATCTTGGAAAATGAAGCCTAAATGATCGCGGCGAAATAACGCTAACTTATCATCATTCATTTTCACAATATCTTTTCCATCAATTAAAATTTCACCGTTCGTCGCATTAT
Source organism: Bacillus cereus group sp. Bce019 (assembly GCF_051781745.1). Taxonomy (NCBI): domain Bacteria; kingdom Bacillati; phylum Bacillota; class Bacilli; order Caryophanales; family Bacillaceae; genus Bacillus; species Bacillus cereus group sp. Bce019. Next base: position 48,054 of record NZ_JBPWJX010000009.1, on the reverse strand, counting down.
CAATTGTAGAAAGAACATTTAGTAAAGTCGTCTTACCAGAACCAGAAGGTCCCATAATTCCAACGAACTCACCTTCTTTTACTTGTAAGTTAATACCTTTTAACGCTGCAAATTTATTACCACCCGTGTCATATACTTTTTCAATATTTTTTGCTTCTAATACTGTTTTCATCTCGACATCCCTCATTTCTTCTATTCTCTATTCTCAACTATATACACTCTCTACTCTTGCCACTATCGATGTTTCTTACACAAACATGACAGTTATGTAAGGCACATAAGTAAAGAAATCAAAAAGTTAACGTAATGAATTAAAGTACTTTGTTACTATAACATTGGGATATCATACCATCCATTCATTCTCCTTACAGGAACATTACAATTTTGTAAGGTAAAAAATGCACCTACAAAGTTGTGCACGAAATATCGGATGGAGCTATTTCGTTCCTGCTATTCTATGTACAGAGGAGGTCATAATATGGATTCACTTAAAAATATGAATGCTGCAATGCGCTATATTGAAGATAACCTTACGAATGAAATTGATTTTAAAGAAGTTGCGAGGCTAGCTCTTTGTTCTGAGTATCACTTTAAAAGAATGTTTTCGTTTTTAGCAGGTAGATCACTATCTGATTATATTCGCTGTAGACGTCTTACTCTCGCTGCCTTTGAACTAAAAAACAGCAATGTAAAAGTCATTGATATCGCTATAAAATATGGATACAACTCACCAGATTCATTCGCTCGTGCATTTCAAAACTTGCACGGTATAACACCTTCAGAAGCCCGAAATAGTAGCCATTCTTTGAAGGCTTATTCACCAATGACCTTCCAATTATCCATTCAAGGAGGAAATGAAATGAATTATCGAATTGAAGAAAAAGAGCCATTTCGAATTATAGGTATTACAAAACGAGTACCAATCGTTTTTAATGGTGTAAATGAAGAAATTGCTTCTATGTGGAAAAGTTTAAACCCAGAGTCTATTCAAACATTAAAGACCCTTTCAAACATTGAACCTACTGGAATCATTAGTGCTTCTACTAACTTTTCTGAAGGAAGAATGGAGGAAAAAGGCGAACTTGATCACTATATTGGCGTAGCCACAACAAAGGATTGTCCAGAGCAGTTTAAACAGCTCGAAGTTGCTGCTTCAACATGGGCTATATTCGAAGCTGTCGGTCCATTTCCTGATGCACTACAAAATGTATGGGGACGTATTTATTCTGAATGGTTCCCTTCTTCGAACTATGAACTAGCGGAAGGACCGGAGATATTGTGGAATGAACAGAAAGACGTATCCTCTCCGAATTTCAGAAGCGAAATATGGGTACCTGTTTTAAAAAAGTAATATAAGAGTCTAACCTTTTCAAAAATAAAGAAGCTACTTTTCCTTTTTAAAGGAAAAGTAGCTTCTTTATTTTATACTTCTTCTCGACTCGTTCTTATACAAGAAAATAGTAATAATCGTAAGCACTATAATAACTACAAAAGTAAATACTCTGTAGTTCGAGATAGTAGCAGTACCAATTAATAAGGCAGGTATAACCGCCACAATTAAGCCACCAAACATACCAACAAACGATCCTATACTTTGTTTTACTACTTGAGTTTCTGATACCCAATCATAATAACCAAATCGATTATTAATGAAAATCCCCCATACTGCTGAAAATAATGCATATGTTATCGGTGTTATTACGATGAAAAAAGAACTCCAAACATCTAGCTTTAACCCGATTATCAGTAATACAGCACTAATAAGTGATGCAGGTATACTTAATGAAAGATTCATAAGAATTTTACTATCATAAATCATCTTTGGCGCTATAGGCAATGATTTAATAATCCATACATTTTTTCCTTCTAAAGACAATGACACACATGTTGTACATGTCATCGAAATCGCTGCTGCAATAGCAAATGGAGCAATCTTTTGCAACAGGGGCTCAATTCCAGGATACGCTATTAATTGACTTGGTCCTACTACAACTATAGCTAGCGAGAAAGCTAGCGCCATCACGATTCCCATTCCACTATTTATGACATACACTGTAGAAGAGAAGAAACGTTTCAGCTCTTTTTTATACAATGCGACCAATACACTCTCTTTTTTCATGCTATTAATCTCATAATTTGAAAGCATATGATAGGTGGTGATCCCTGTGTTTATTTGCTTATATTTTAACGAAAGTATTTTTACAAAAAGATAATACCAAATCACTGATATCCCCACGAATAAGATAAAAGCTACCATATCAGCATTAACAATTGCTTTTTGAAACATGTTAGCTAATGGATATACTTTAGTTAATTGCTCCGAAACAATTGCACCAATTCCGTTCATATCATTAAGGATATATTGAGCATTTCCGTTTTTTAGCATAAAGGAACCGAATATGATAATTACTATAAAACTTAAAATCGTAGTTATTTTATTCGTATTTTTAAATTTAGAAGCGATTGCCGTAATCGAAGCTCCAAAGATTGCTGCGATTGTTGTTGGGATTAAAGATGCGATAAACATACTTATGAACCACATAAAGTAAAAAGAAACTGATGGATTTTCATGTATGCAATACACAACTCCCATTGGTAGCATGATTATGATTGAAAAGATTGTATTCAGCAAGTATAAATACAAAAATCTACTTGCAATAACAGTACTTACGCGAATCGGCAATGACATTAAAAAGTCGTAATCCTTAAAAGCAAAAATTTCTCCATTTGCCTTAAATATAGTGAAAAACAACGTTAATACACTGCTAATAACTAGTGCATAGACGGGAATAATTTCACTAATTCCTAGTTTTACCAATCCATATGCCGAAGCTCCGCAATATAACATTAACATGACACCAACTAGAGCAATAGATGCTGTCAGCAAAATCTTATTCTGCTTCTTTTTTTTATCTTTTTCGTATTTAAAGGTGTTTAAACCGAGCTGCGTTATCAACCGAATTTTCAAAAGACCTAAACTATTAGTATTCATTAGCAAGCTCCTTCATAAAGAGCTCTTCCAATGAGCCTTCCTTTATTAAAGAATTTACTTCTCCTGAAATTGCTAATTTCCCTCTATTAATCATCGCTACTTTATTACATAACTTCTCAGCTACATCTAAAACGTGCGTAGAAAAGAAAATCGCACTTCCTTTTTCACAAAGCTCTTTCATAATACCTTTCAATACTACGGCAGCCTTTGGATCAAGACCAACGAAAGGTTCATCTAAAACTAATAATTTCGGTTTATGTAAAACCGCCGATATAATCGCTACTTTTTGTTTCATACCGTGTGAATAAGAAGATATTAAGTCCCCTAAGTACGTTGTAATCTCAAAAGCATCCCCATACTTCTGTATCTGTTCTTCCCGATCCTTCGCCGGCACTTTAAACACATCTGCAACAAAGTTCAAATATTGAATTCCTGTTAATTGCTCATATAAATCTGGATTATCAGGAATATACGCCATTACTCTCTTACATGCAATCGGATCCTTTTTTACTGAATGTCCATCAACAAAAATTTCACCCTCTTCAAAATCTATAACTCCTACTAACGACTTAATTGTTGTACTTTTCCCCGCACCGTTATGTCCAATAAATCCAAAGATATCCCCTGCTTTAACAGTAATATTCAAATGATCAACTGCTTTCTTACCGTCTTTATATGTCTTGCTAAAATTTATAATTTCTAACATGTAAATCCCCCCAAATCACCTTTTCGATTGAATTTTCAGACCTTAAAACGAAAAATTTACTCAGTGAGCTTTTCATTATTCCCACTGAGTATTAAAATCTCTTAACACATAGAAACTATAAATATAAAATTTGTTAATATAGCTCACATTTGTATTTCTTTTTTATACAAAACGTAAGAATATAAATTCGTTATAATGACAGCAACTACTATAATCCCTAGCATCATATAAGTTCTCCAATCAGCCGGAGCGAAAACACTTATAATCATAATAATTCCTAACGCCACAAATACTTTTCCGCTAAACCGATGTGTTTTCCGCCATACTTCTTCATTACTTAACGTCCATGGATTACGCATCCCGACAAAAAAGTTTGGCTTACACTGTGGTAAATAATTACCCATTACTAAAAATAAAACACCAACTAATAATTCCGGCACCCGATTAATGAATAAGTTATATCCTAATCCACTTGTAATAATATCTATATTTCCTACAAATAGTAGCAATAGTACCCCATTATTCATCATCATAAAGGCTTTAGAAAATTTCTCGTAATTTGCTTTCCTTGGATCAATCTTTGGTATCACATTTAGAAATATATATAATGCAATCATAATTCCGACCATAGAAATCATTCCGTAAAATTTAGACGAATAGCCATCTACCTTACCGCCGCTCCAATGCGTTGCAATTGTATCCGGCAAATGCGGCCAAGCAAACGCCCAAGCTAAACAAGTTGTAACAATTAATAAGATTGCAAAAAGATGTTTTTTCATTTCCCCTCTTCCCCCTTATTCGTAAATGTAAACACCCAAGTCAACAAATCTTGAAAGACCGTTGTGTTTAAAGAGTACACAACGAATTGCCCTTTCTTTTCATCTTGAATAAGTTCAGCATTTTTAAGTGCGCTTAAGTGGTGTGAAATACTTGGTTTTGTCATATTGAAATGTTCAGCAATCTCACCAGCGGTTAGATCACCTTCTTTTAATAAGTCTAAAATTTTTCGCCTTGTTGGATCTGCTAATGCTTTGAATGCTTGATTCAATGTCTTTCTCCCTTTCAATAATTAGACATTTAGATATTTATCTAAATATTAAACCGATTACCGCTATTTGTCAATTGTATCCAGCGCCCTTTTTACTTTTTATGCTTTTGACCTATACTGTTTACTAGCTTATCTTTCAACATAATGAAAAGACTTGAAACACATGATACACTATAGCTACAATTGTTTTTTTGAGGAGGAATATACATATGTATAAAATTTTAATCGTTGAAGACGATCCAAATATTTCATCATTACTACAATCTCACATTCAGAAGTACGGTTATGAGGCTGTGGTAGCGGAGAATTTCGATGATATTATGGAATCGTTTAACGCTGTGAAACCACATCTTGTTTTACTTGATGTAAACTTACCGAAATTCGATGGTTTCTACTGGTGCCGTCAAATTCGTCATGAATCTACTTGTCCAATTATTTTCATTTCAGCGCGTGCTGGTGAGATGGAACAAATTATGGCAATTGAAAGCGGTGCGGATGATTACATTACAAAACCATTCCACTACGACGTTGTAATGGCAAAAATTAAAGGACAATTACGCCGTATTTACGGTGATTATGCACCAAATATTTCTGAACGTATCGTTGAAGTAGAAGGTTTAAAACTATTCCCTGAACGTCCAGAAATTCATTTTGGATCTGAACAAGTTCTTTTAACGAAGAAAGAGGCAATTTTAGCAGAAATGTTATTATCTAAATTCCCTCGTACAGCGAGCCGTGAAGATTTATTAGCTGCGCTTTGGGATGACGAAAGTTTCGTTGAGGAAAATACATTAAACGTAAACATTACGCGTCTTCGTAAAAAGTTTAATGAGCTTGGTATTGAGAACTCTATTGAAACAGTACGTGGACTTGGGTATCGTTTTAACGCAACTTGGAGTGAATAAGCATGAAGCTATTTTTACGTGATCATTTTGCATTTTTCCTACTGTACGTATTAAACTTCGGTATCATTTTCGTTCTTTATGATGCAGTAGATGGATTTCAAAACAATAAATTTTACTTCGTCGTTTTAAGTTTATACTTATTTATTTGTTTCCTCGCTTATCGTTACGTTCGCAATCGTAGAATGTACCATAGATTAAGTGAGCAACCAGAAAAAATGGAAGATGCGTTTATTGAAAGAGCGACTGCTCCGATGCCTCACGGTGTCAATGAACTCGTGCGTACGCAGTACCGCCTCTTCCAAAAAGAACTACAATCGTATGAAGTAAAACAACAAGAACATCAATTATTTATTAACCATTGGGTACATCAAATGAAGACACCTGTATCCGTTATGCAGCTTATGGTGCTCGAAATGGAAGATGAGCATTTGATTCCGAAATTCAAAAAAGAATTAGAACGATTAAATCAAGGACTCGATATGGCTTTATATATGGCAAGGCTAAATAACTTCCATGAAGATTTCCATGTTGAGACAATTTCATTAAAAGATACAGTAACAAAAAATATTAACGGATTAAAAGAACTATTCATTCGTAATGGTGTCTTCCCTGTTTTAGAAGTCCATTCGGATTTAAAAGTTGCTTCTGATGCGAAATGGCTAAAATTTATCATCTATCAGTTAATGACAAACGCTGTTCGTTACTCTGGGGAACGCGGAAAGAAAGTTTTCTTATCTGCTTACCGAAACGGAAAAGATATTATTTTAGAAGTTCGTGATGAAGGTGTCGGTATTCCACAAGAAGATATTCGAAGAGTATTTGAACCGTTTTACACTGGGAAAAACGGTCGTACATTCGGAGAATCTACTGGTATGGGACTTTATATTGTAAGTAAAATTTGTGATTATTTAGGTCACTCTGTCAAACTAGATTCTGAAGTTGGTAAAGGAACGACGATTAAAATCATCTTCCACAACGCTGCAAATAATCAAGCAGGACATACGGAGAAGGTGACCGAAGCATGATCGTAACATATGCAAGCAAAATGTATGAGAACTCACTCTCATACATTTTTTGCAATACAACTACTTCTATATCTTCTAGCCGGAGGTATAATTTATGACATTTTGGCAATTTGCATTTAAAAATGTAACGCGTAATTCAAGAGCTTATTTTGCTTACTTTGTAAGTAGTTCCTTTTCCATTGCTGTGTTCTTTTCATTTGCTGTTTATTTGTTTCATCCGAAATTACAAAAATTTGGCATGGTCTCTGAAATTTCAGGATTAATGATATTTTCAGAAGTAGTAATTGTATTTTTCTCTTTCTTCTTTTTACTATATTCCATTGGTACTTTTTTAAAAGTTAGAAAAAAACAATTCGGCGTTTTGACCGTTTTAGGAATATCTAGAAAACAATTACATCGTCTTGTTTTTATGGAGAATATGTTAATCGGTATTTTATCTATCTTTTTCGGTATGCAGTTTGGACTTGTCTTCTCGCAATTTTTCTTATTAGTGACAGCAAAAATTACGCACGTACCGGGCATATATTTATACTTACCTATTAACGCATTTATTTTAACGACAATCGTCTTCCTTAGTCTTTTTATCGTTGTATCTACATTGACACCGATGCTCATTCGTACAAAAAAAGCGGTACACCTTTTAAAAATAAATAGTAAAAAACGAAAAGAAAGAAAACCGTCCATACTTATTTCTTTATTTGGTGCGATTTGTTTATTTGGTGGCTATGCGTTAGCTGGAAATCCTAAATATTTCGTATCAGTAAGCCCACAAATAGGTGTTATATATATGGTTTCAAGTATTTTCGTCATTCCAGCGCTCGTTACAATCGGTACATATTTCTTCTTTTCACAAATTAGTTTCTTACTTATTTATATTTTAAAGAAAAGAAGAAAGTTTTATATGAAACAAATTAATATGCTTTGGATTTCTGATTTAGCAAACCGTATTCGAACGAATATTAATATGCTTTTTATTGTAGCAATGCTATCTACTATCGCTTTCACAATGATTACGTTTCTATATGGGTTCGGAAAATTTATTAAGCTAGACGTTAATCGAACTTCGCCTTTCCCAATTTCTTATTTTTCTTATGATGCAAATCCTTTTGTTACAGAGCATTTAAATTGGCTTGAGCAACAATTACAAAAAGAGCATTTTCCTTATGAGAAAATAACAGCTGATATATATGAAACACCGCTAGAAGAAGATAAAGATATAGCTATTTATAATGACGTATACGCAATTAAGCAAAGTGACTATAACAAACTTGCGGATTCTTTACGAATGAAACAACTATTTATGAATGATAACGAGGCATATGTTTTAACGGGGACGTCTTATATCACTATATTTAATGAATTTGAGCAAAGCTACAAAAGAGATTACATTACACTCTCTAGTACAAATACGAAATTAAAAGTTAAAGACTATGAACAGATCCATGCAATTCCATCTAATTTTTCATATCAAACAATAGTTTTGCCTGATATTATCGTGAACAACTTACCTAACACAGCAAAGCATATATCGGCGTACAATTACAAAATTCAAAACTGGGAACAGACATATGAAATTGCTAATACTTTTATAGAAAAAGTGCAAAAAGATCGAAATAAATCTCAGTATGAAGAACCTCTTATTCGATCCTTTGAATCAGCAGGATCGTTATACAGAATAACATCTGGTAGTGCTGCATACTTCCTAATTGGAACATTTTTAGGAGTTATTTTCTTCATTGGAGCCGGTAGCGTTCTTTACTTTAGAATGTATACCGATTTGACGAACGAACAAGAGAAATATATAACGATTTCTAAAATCGGTGTAACAGGTGCAGAGATGAAACGATCTGCAACCATTCAACTTAGTATTTTATTTTTCGTTCCGTACATTATGGCATCCATTCATACAATGTTCGCAACAAAAATGCTACAAGATATAATTGATCTATCACTATTCAAAGAAATTTCAGCTGTTCTTATTATTTTTGGCGTAGTTGAAATCGTCTTTTTCCTATTCATTCGTTCCTTTTACATGCAAAAGTTATCAGAGTATACGAATGGTTAAATTTTATGAATATATTTAGGAGAGAAAAAGGGTATCTCTTATATCCTTTTCCTCTTCATCCTACTAGGAGGCTAGGCAAATGACATTTTGGCAGTTTGCATTTAAAAACGTCACACGGAACGCCAGAGCTTATTTTGCCTATTTTGTAAGCAGTGCGTTCTCCATCGCAATTTTTTTCTCATTTGCAGTTTATTTATTTCATCCTAAATTGCATATGACAGACGTGAATGCTGCTCTGAACATATTAATGACAATTTCAGAAATTGTTATTGTATTCTTTTCATTTTTCTTTTTACTATATTCAATCGGGACGTTTTTAAAAGTACGAAAAAAACAGTTCGGGATTTTAACAGTACTTGGCATATCTCAAAAACAATTAAAGCGACTCATATTTATAGAAAATATGTTAATTGGTGCTCTTTCTATATTTTTTGGCATTCAACTTGGACTTGTCTTTTCACAGTTCTTTTTGTTAGTTACCGCCAAAATTACACACGTACCTGGTTTATATTTATATCCGCCTACAAGTGCTATCGTTTTAACTATCATCATCTTTCTCGGGCTCTTCATTCTCGTATCATCTTTTACACCTATGCTCATTCGTACGAGAAAAGCCGTACGTCTTTTAAAAGAAGGAAAGCAACAAAAAGAAAGAAAAGCATCCGTTCTCATCTCTCTATTTGGTGCGACCTGTTTAATATGTGGATATGCGTTAGCCGCAAATCCGCTGTATTTTATGTCGCTAGGTGACATCATTGGGCTTTTATATGCCCTCTCTAGTATATTTGTCATCCCATCGCTTATTGCAGCTGGAACATACTTTTTCTTTTCGCAAATTAGTTTTTTACTTATTCGTATTTTAAAAATGCGAAGAACCTTTTATATGAAACGAATTAATATGCTTTGGATTTCCGATCTAGCATCACGTATTCGGACGAATATTAATATGCTCTTTATTGTGGCGATGTTATCGACGCTCGCTTTTACAATGATTACATTCTTATATGGATTCGGGAAATTTACAAAGTTTGATGCGATTAGACAAAACCCTTTCCCGTTTACTTATTTATCGCATACTGAAAATACGTTAGCTGATGAACATTTAAACTGGTTAGAGCAGCAATTTAATGAAAAACACTTTACTTACACAAAATTTAAAACGGATATATATGAAGTATCTTCAGCTGAAGATAACACGCAGCTCTATTACGTAATTAAACAAAGTGACTATAATGTACTGGCTAAGGCTTTAAATTGGGAAACGCTCACGGTAAATAAGAATGAATCTTATATTCTTATGAAAGACTTAGATGATCAGGTTATTGGAACGCTCCATAATAAAGAACAGAAAAATACTCTTACACTTACTCAAAACAATTTACAACTACAAGTGAAAGAATATAAAAGTTATAGCCCATTCCCAAACAGCTTAATATACCAATTACTCATACTATCTGATGAAAATGTAGAAGCATTATCCAACGTTTCAAAACAAATGAGTGTATATAGCTTTAAAGTTTCAGATTGGGAAAAAGCACATAATATCGGTTCATCGTTTATAACAAAAATCCATAACGATAATGCAGCAATTCAAGCAGAGCATCCACCTTTCCATGCAAGTGAAGCGAGCGATTCTCTATATAAGAAAAAACTAAATGTCGCTTCTTTCTTCTTAATTGGTACTTTCCTAGGAGTTATTTTCTTTATCGGTGCTGGCAGTGTTCTTTACTTCCGGATGTATACAGATTTAACAAATGAGCAAGAAAAATATATAACGATTACAAAAATAGGCTTAACTGAGACTGAAATGAAACGTTCAGCGACAATTCAGCTTGCGATTCTTTTCTTCGTACCTTACATTATGGCATCAATCCATACGATGTTTGCGACAAAGATGCTACAAGAAATATTACATCTCTCGTTCTTCGCTGAAATTACAGTCGTACTATTGATTTTTGGAACAGTTGAAATTTTATTTTTCCTTTTAATTCGTTCCTTTTATATGCAAAAATTATCACAACACATTAAGTTTTAAAAAGTAGAAAGGTGATTACTATGGAAGAAGTATTACACATAAAAAACGTCTCAAAAGTATATGAGGGAAAAGTCCCTCATACTGCTTTAAAAAATATAAATTTACACGTGGATAAAGGAGAATTCGTTGCCATTATGGGACCATCTGGTAGCGGAAAATCTACATTTTTAAACGTTATCTCTACAATCGATTCTCCGACTTCTGGTGATATCGTAATTAACGGAAAAAAACCGCACACATTTCGTAGAGAGAAGTTAGCTATTTTCCGCCGCCAAGAGTTAGGATTTGTTTTCCAAAACTTTAACCTACTAGATACACTAACAATCGGTGAAAATATCGTACTACCTTTAACATTAGATAATGTTCCATTAAAAGAAATGGATGAAAAGCTTGATAACATTTCAAAAAAGCTTGGGATTGATCATATTTTGGACAAACGTATTTTTGAAGTTTCTGGGGGACAAGCACAGCGTACCGCAGTAGCACGTGCTGTTATTCATCATCCTTCACTTCTACTTGCCGATGAACCGACAGGAAACTTAGATTCAAAAGCGGCAATTGACGTAATGGAGCTATTTACGAAATTAAATAAAGAAGAAGATGCAACGATTTTAATGGTTACGCACGATCCGTTTGCAGCAAGTTATTGTAACCGTGTTATTTTCATTAAAGATGGAGAGCTTTACAATGAACTACACCGCGGATTGTACCGTGAGAAATTTTATCAAGAAATATTAGATGTTTTAGCATTATTAGGAGGAAGACGTGGATGACATTTTGGCAATTCGCATTTAAAAATGTCTCACGTAATTCAAAAGCATATTTCGCCTACTTTGTAAGTAGTGCGTTTTCTATCATGGTTTTCTTTTCATTTACTGTATACGCGTATCACCCGCGGTTACAAATTATGAATAAATTACATGAACAAGATCCGCTCATGAACTTAACCGGAATGGCACAGTTTGTTATCGTTTTGTTCTCTTTCTTCTTTCTCTTATATTCTATTGGGACATTTTTAAATGTACGGAAACAGCAATTTGGCATTTTAACTGTTCTCGGTATATCTCAAAAACAATTAAAACGACTTTTGTTTACTGAAAATATGATAATTGGAATGCTCGCTATTTTTACTGGTATTCAAGGCGGTCTTGTTTTTTCTAACTTTTTCTTACTCGTTACTTCTAAATTAACAAACGCAAAAGGCCTCTATTTATATTGGCCTACAGAAGCAATTATCGTTACAACAATAACTTTTATTATTTTATTTCTTATCGTATCCACGTTTACACCGATGTTCATTCGTACTCGTAAAACAACTCGATTAATTAAAAATAATAAAAAAGAAAAAAACGAAAAAAGACCGTCTATACTCATTTCATTATTTGCTTTAATTTGTTTAGGACTATGCTATTATATTGCTGGTTATCCGCAAAGTTATATAACAGAAAAAAATTTACAAGACGGGTCTGCACTCCTTATTATTTTATCTATTTTACCGCTCGTAGTGGTAGGAACATATTTATTCTTTTCACAAACGTTTCTTCTCTTTATCTTTATTTTGAAAAAGCGGAGAAAGTTTTATATGAAGCAAATAAATATGTTATGGATTTCAGATTTAGCTAACCGTACTCGTAGTAATATTAATGTACTCTTTATCGTTTCTATGCTATCTGCACTTGCATTTACGATTATTATCGGATTATTTGCTATTAATAATAATACGAAAGCAATGATATTAGAACGCTTTCCTATCCCCTTCACATATACATCTAAAGGGGAAAATTCACTTGAACAAAAACATATTGCTACAATTGAAACAGAGCTTACAAATGCTAATTTTCAATACACTAAACATAAGTCTATTTTGTTAAAAGATACCGCTTCAAAAGAAGACATTACTCTTATGAAAATGAGTGATTATAACACGCTTGCGAAACAATTAAGGAGACCAGAAATACATCTTGATTCTACACAAGTTTATATGATTTCTCGTTACTCACCAGAGCTCTTAAATCTTGTATCAAATCCATTCGCAAAACAAGATACAATTACAATCGGATCTAATAAAAAAGAATTTCATATTAAAGGATTTATTAATAAATCCATTGAACCAGCCTTCGCATTCCCTTATTTAATGGTTGTACAAGATGATGTATTCAATAATATGATTCCTCATATTGAAACAACCATAGTGTATAATTACTTCGTCGAAAACTGGGAAAATGCGATTGCTCCTACGAAAAATATATTAAAACATATTAGAAATGATACAGATAACTTCTATGAGGCACACAAAAATGCGGAAGCTGATTTTCAACCACTATTTAATATTTACACAGCGGCCGATGACCTAAAATACAGCAAAGGAAATTCAATTGCTACTTTCTTTATTTGGGCATTTCTCGGCTTTATTTTCTTTATCGGAGCAGCTAGTGTTTTATATTTCCGTATGTATAATGACTTAACAACTGAAAGACAAAAGTATATTACGATTACAAAGCTTGGCTTAACTGAATCAGAAATGTTTCGCTCTGCAACGATTCAATTAGGAATTTTATTTTTCGTTCCTTACATCGTTGCTGGTGTTCACACGTTATTTGCGGTTAAGTTTTTACAAAGTATGTTTTCTTTCTCCTTACTAAAAGAGACATGTATCGTACTCACCTTTTTCGGGATTATCGAGATCATTTTTTTCTTCTTAATCCGTTCTCTGTACATTAATAAATTATCACAGCATATAAAAATATGAATAAAATGGCCTTGTGCATATTGCACAAGGCCATTTTCAATAGTTTTTAATAATTAGCAGCAATATCCGCCGTAGCCGCCAGCATAACCGCCATAACCACCATAGCCACAACCGCCGCCTCCGCCGAAGCAGCTAGCACCGATGATAATTAATAAAATAAACAATACGATTAGAAGCGCAAAACCGCCTCCGCAACCATGTCTGCGGTTACAATCATCATGTCTGTGTTCACACTTTTCGCTCATTACCCTATTCCTCCTTTAGTATCATTCATAACAAGTTCACCTTGCTCTAAATGAGGGGATTCCATTTATATTATGTTTTCAGGGCGAATAGGAAGCTTGGCTTACCTAAAAACGGGCTTGTTTTAGGAATTGGGCTTAATCAAAAAAAAGATACCTATTTAGGTATCTTTTAAAGAAACATATTCAACAAAAGAGCAAAACCGAATGCAATAAATGATAACAATGTTTCCAGCACCGTCCACGTTTTAAACGTTTCTTTTACTGTCAAACCTAAATACTCTTTTACAAGCCAGAAACCTGCATCATTTACGTGAGAAAACATTAATGAACCTGCACCGGTTGCTATAACGAGCAATTCTAAATTCACACCAGACATGTGCTGAATAACTGGTGAAACAATTCCTGCCGCTGTCGTTAATGCTACTGTCGCTGAACCTGTTGCAATTCGAATTAATCCAGCTACCATGAAAGCTAATACGATTGGTGATAACGATATATGTTCTGCCATTTGCGCAATGGCCGTTCCAACGCCACTTTCAATTAATATTTGTTTAAATCCACCGCCTGCACCGATAATTAAAATAATGGAACCGACCGGTAATAAACTTTCGTCTGTTAATTTTTTAATCATCTTTTTATTAATTCCTTGTTTGATACCAAGTAAATAAAATGCTGCGAAACATGAAATAAGTAAGGCGATTACTGGACTTCCTATAAAAACAAAAAATTCAGTCATTTTTTTCGGTAATGAAATATATGGTGCAACTACTGATAAAATCATCAATACAACTGGTAGTAAAATAATAAAGAATGAAACTTTACGACTTGGCAAATCAGTTGAGACAGTCGTAACTCGAATAAGCTCTGGTTCATTTTCAGGTATAACCCTTTTATGTACCCACTTTGCAAATATCGGTCCTGCGATAATGGCTGTTGGTAACGCGATAATTAATGAATATAAAAGTACCTTTCCTAAGTTCGCGTTATAAATACCGATTGCTGTCATCGCCCCTGGATGCGGAGGCACGAGCCCGTGAACAATAGATAATCCTGCAATGACAGGTAACGCAATTAATAATATATTTTGCTTCGTCGTTTTTCGAATGGAAATAACAAGTGGTAATAAAATGACGATCCCCACTTCAAAAAACACTGGAATCCCTATAACAAATCCTGCAAATAACATAGCCCAAGGTAGTTTCTTTACACCGAAAAATCGAATAAAGAAATCTGCCACTTGCATGCCGGCCCCTGAATCGGACATCATTTTCCCTAAAATTGTTCCGAGAGCTAAAATACCAACTAAATGCCCTAGTACACTACCAACACCAGTTTCATAGGCAGTCACTATTTTCGTTAAGTTCAGTCCAGACATGATAGCTAAAAACAAACTCGCAACTGTTAAACTAATAAATGCATGCCATTTCCACCATGATACCCCTAAAATAACAATCGCAATTGCAAGTAACGTGACGATTAATAAGTATATATCCATCTCCCATTCTCCTTACTTTATAAAAAAAGAGGGAAAATCCCCTCTTTTTTATACGTCATAATTCACTACATAATGCTGCATTTCTGTATTGTAGTAGCCTTCGCTATATTCAATTACTTCGCCAACTTCATCGTAAGAATAACGCATGCGTTTTAATAGCGCTGTCCCCTCTTTTTCACCTAGCGCTTCTGCAACGAAACTAGGCGCGAGTCCAACAGCGAATTCATCTCTGAAGTTTTCTAAATGAATACCTCGGTCTTCAACTAAATCATAAAGCGATTGCAAGTCAAAATCCGATAAATCTGAACTTGCCATTCCTGCTGAGAAATAGTGCGTATAATGAATGTACGGTGCATCATTTAACGTATATAAACGTTCAATACGAAAACTCTCCTTACCGAATAATCGAAATGGCACTGTTCCTTCTTCATTCTGCACAATTTCTGCTTTTAGCAATTTCTTCTGTACTTTATATCCTTCTTCCACTAACACTTCAGTAAATTTCTTACCCTTTGACAGTTTTGTCGCAGAAGTATTGCGGATGACTTTCGTTCCTTTACCGCTTTTCTTTTCCAAATATCCTTCTTGAGCGAGTTCTTTAATCGCATTTCGCACTGTAATTTTACTCACTTTGAACTCTTCTTCTAACTGCGGTTCGGAAGGGATATTCGTATGAATCGCATATACACCATGCAATATTCGATCACGAATAATATTTTTTATTTGCAAATATAATGGTCCTTTTTTTCTCGTTACGTTCACCGTTACACCCACTACCTTTCTACATCACCTACTGATGCCGTCATTGCCCGAAGTATATCCTTCTCTGATGACATTGGCGTATCACCGACGATTGTATGTGCTAGCATTCCAGCTGCTAACGCAAATGAAACAGCTTTCTCTGGTGCGAACTCCTTTATCTCGCCATGAATAATTCCGCTCGTATAAGCATCTCCAGCACCTATTCTATCATATACAGAAAACGTAAGTGTTTTTGCAAAAGTGAACGTTCCATCTTTACATATAAACCCGCGAAGCGAATGTGTATTATCACTGTTAATAGAGCGATGAGTACCAGCGATTGTAGCGATATGATACGTTTCAGCTACCTTTGGAATAAGATCAACAAGTTGCGCCTCTCGCTCCGTTTCTTCGGTTTTTATTCCTAAAACAAACATTGCATCTTTTTCGTTCATCATAACGATATCAGCAAGTCCCAGCATTTCTTCATAATGCGGTTTTGCCTGTTCATATCCGTCTTCTCCCCAAAGTGATGGACGATAATTACAATCAAAAACGACGGTTCCTCCGTTTTCTTTAACTGCTCTCGCTAAAGACTTCATATGATGGCGCACCGTATCATTCATCGCAAGTGTAATACCGCAAAAATGAACGATATCAATTTCCTTAGCAATTTCTTCAAATTGGTATATCTCTTCAGACGCCGTATTGAAGCTACTTTCTAGTCGATTCGAATACGTAACGCGGCTTGCACGTGCACCGAATCCATTTTCTAAAAAATACATACCTACATATTTACCACCTCTTGAAACAAGAGAAGTTTGAATTCCTAACTTTTGAATGTAAGATACAGCTGCATCTCCAACCGAATTTTCCGGTAAAGTTGAAATCAGAAGCCCTTCATGCCCTAAGTGAGAAAGTGCCGCTGCAACATTCACACCTGTACCTGAAAATGAGTAATTTAACGTGTTAGCTTGCAACAACAATTCATATCCAGGTACTTGCAGGCGCATCATTACTTCGCCGAACGCTGCAATTTTCTTACGCATATTGATCAACTAACTTCTTCACGACTGCTAATAATTCACGAACATCTTCTGTTTTCGTATTGCCAGTTTCTTTATCAATAATAGAAGAGTACACGTGCGGGATAACTTGCTCTACATTTGCCTCAAGCGCAATACGTACAATTGTTTCGAAGTTTTCTTTATCAATTCCGCCTGTTGGCTCTAATGCGAATCCTTCTTCCGCACAAGCTTTCGCAACTGCACGATATTCTTCTTCATGGGCTAGCCCTTTCATCGGGAAGTACTTCAATGAATTTCCGCCCATATCACGTACAAGTGCAATCGCTGTTTTAATTGGAACGATTGCTTTTTCTTCTCCAGCCGCACTAATTGGGCCAGTAGAAATATTTACGTACCCTACTTTTCCTGTTGGCGATACTAAACTATTAATCCAGCTATCTTTTTCGCCAAGATTTGCACTTGTCGCTCCAACTGAAGGAAACACTTGGTTAATATGGCTACCAGGATAATGCTTCGCAATTTCAGCCACAACTGCCGCTTGGCGATTATCTCCTGCGCCTAGTCCGATTGATACAGCGTCATCAATTTCTTTTCCGTATGCTTTCATCGCTGTAACAGCTTCTTCTACAGTTGCATAATCTTTTGATAAAACACCTACTACTACATATCCTTCTGCTGCTTCAAAAATATCTTTCGCATTTTGGATATTGTTTGCCAATACATTTAATGCTACGCGGCCTTTATAAAAACGTTTTTGAATGTTTGTCATTTTAGTTTCCCCCTACAATTTCTCTCAATTTTTCTTCAATCACATGTATGTCATCACCTTGAAGTGGACGTGGATCAATATCAAAGAATCCTTGTCTTACTCCGTAATCACGTGTATAAATGGCAATTTCCCCTTCGCGTAATGCAGTCACAACATCTTTTGCTGATTTATTTAATTCTTTCTCGTTAATATGAATACGAGCTCGAAAGATTGCTCTTCCAGCTTCATCTTGAACGATCGTTACATTTACACCATTTAATTCTTTTAGCGGCATAAGTACTTGTAGCAATTCTTTTTCTTGCTCGCTCTTATCTTCTTTTACTCCGTACTCATCAAGTGCTTGAAGTAAACCAAAAGTTGTTTCTTTCCCAACTTTCATGCTTCTTCCGATACAATGTAATTGCACTTTCAGCCATTCAATATACTTTCTTTTACCGCCCACAATACCAGAAGTAGGTCCTTCAATTGCCTTTGAACCGCTATAAATAGCAAGATCTGAATACTTCACATATTTTTGAATGTCTTCTTCAGCTGCTGCATCCACGATAAGCGGTACTTTATTTCGCTGCGCAACTTCCCATGCTTCTTCAACAGAAATCATATTTTTTTGCACTGCATGATGTGATTTCACATACAGAATCGCTGCTGTATTTTCACCAATTGCATCTTCAATATGCTCTGCTTTCCCTTCATTTGCATAGCCAACTTCTACAAGTTTACCGCCGCCTAAGTAAATCATCGTTTCAACAGGAGCACCGTATTGAACGTTATGACCTTTTAACATAATCACTTCGTTTTTCGCGATTACTTCTTGATGAAGTCTTTCACTTTTACGGCGATTTCCTTCTGTAACGATACCAGCGATAGAAAGCGCAATTCCGCTCGATGCTGAATTCACAACGACCGCTGCCTCTGAATCTAGAATTCTCGCAATATGGTCTCCTGCTTTATCTACTAAATCAGCAATTTCCACATAATTTTGTCCACCATGTTTCATCGCATCCATTACCGTATCTGTAGGAGCAGATACACCTAAAATACTCATTCTACCGCTCGCATTAATTACTCTTTTTAATCCGTACTTAGCATTCAATGAATGACCCATTAATTACAACCCCTTTTGTATCAATTCTTTTTTTAGCAATGCGCTGGTCCCCTTCTGAATCGATTAACGTAATCTTCTCATCTTTCACCGTAAATAAAGTTAAGTTTGCAATATCTCCTTCTTGAATACGGCCAAGCTCTGGTTTTTTTATCCACTCTGCTGCATTTTTCGTAACCGCATCAATCACTTCTTCTAGCGGATAACCTAAGTAAAGGAATTTCGAAAGAACGTGAGCCATACTATACACTGGACCGTGTATACGGTTCTTCCGGTAAATATCTGTACTAATTGTCTGAAAGGCAATATCGTGACGCTTCGCCGCTTCTGCTACTTTAAAAGAAAAACTAGCATTACCATGACCAACATCTAAATGTACGCCGCGATTCACTGCATCTAGTAACACAGGTAGCGGTTTTCCTTCTTCATCAAATAAGTTATTTTCTTTCCCGTTTAAATAATGTGTAATGACATCATCTTTTTCTAAAAGAGGTACAACTTCCTCAATGCGAGGAGGCGCTGAACCGATATGTACCATAATCGGTAATGATGTTTCTCGAGATAAAGAGCGGGCAACATGAAGCGGTTCAATTCCGCTATCACAAACGACACTTTTACTCATTCTCGCTTTTAATCCAACGATTACATCTTTATACTTTTCTACTGCTTCTATTACTTTCTCTTTATCTATCCATTCCATATTGGATAATTCATCGATTCGTTTCAAACCGATGCGAGAAATATTTAAAAAGGCAAATAAATTTGTCTTTGCCTGTTCTCTACTTTGTACTAACTCTGCAATACGATCAGCTCCGCAGCTACCCGCATCAACAATTGTCGTTACCCCTTGCTTAACGCCAATTTCATCCACTTCATCGCCATACGGATCAAACTCTGGAAAAGCGTGAACGTGCAAATCAATCCAGCCACTCGATACGTAAGTACCAGAGTAATCAAGAACCTTTCCACCTTCAGCAGCACCAGCTTTCGTCACCTGTACGATTTTATTATTTTCAATTACAATGTCAATCTCTTCCCCGTTCACACGTTTCACATTACGTAGTACGAATCGTTCTGTCATTGTACTTCCACCCTTTTCTATAAGAAGCCGTAAGAATACGCTTACATTAAAGTTTCATTTTATATCTCTTTCACACGTTTAGCGTAACACAAAAAAAGGGAGAAGTAAATATAACGTTATAACGTTTAAAAGTGAATAAAAGATGCTCCTCCAAAATGCTAATAGTATAGGAAATTATATCAACGATTTTTTGAATATATCTATCATAACTTACAATATATCAACGATTTTTCAATTATATCTATCATAACTTATAATATATTAACGATTCGACAAAGAATATCGATTTACCGACAAAAAACGTCACTTCCTTTCTTATATAAGAAAAGGCTGTCCCAAATGGCACAGCCTTTTTCTCTATTCCTGAACCGTCACAATAATCCCATCCATATTGTTCCCGGAAATTTCATACTGCTTGTTTGCTGGAACGTTCACTTTCATATTCTCAGAAACTTTATAATAAGAAACAGTATATTTCTTACCTTCGACTTCAGTTGAAATCTCTTTTTCCTCTTTTAAAAACTCTAAATATTCCTCTAGTGTAAAATTCTTTTTTTGCATAATTGCGCTATGAGGTAAGCCTACATAACGTATATGCCATGGCTCATATTGAATGCCTGTAATGTTACTTTTATTTTTCGGATAACGTAATACAAAGCCATGCTTCCATACGTTCTCTTCAATCCATTTTCCTTCAGGCGCTTTCTCCATTTTCTTTTGAGTAGACCCAATGTCCAGTGATAATCCTAAGTTATGTTCACTGTATCCTGCTGGAAGTGCATAATCAGATCCCATTTTTTCATATAGCTGTTTTTGCTCTTGGAAATCTCTATAGCCACTACTAATCAAAAAATGGTTAACACTTTCTTTTCCAGCCGCATCGACAACGTTCAAAAACTTTTTCACAACATCCTTTGATAAACGAAGGTTTCTATCAAATATTACATAGCCTCTCACTAATTCACTATTATGATTTACATTTATAATATCAGACCTAATACTATCTTTTTTTACTGGGTAATCCCTGTTAACTAATAATAAATCGCCCTTATAAATTTGTTCCTTCGTAATCTCTTTCCCCTCGGTGTTTGCCGCCTTTACTAGCTCATCTTTCCCGACAATTTTAACGTCGATTTCCTTTTGAAATAACGGTGATATATAAACGCCTACACATACTGTGCATACTATAAAAAAAGAAATAAATACCCACTTTTTCATTTCTAGTTCCTCCTTAACGTAACTTACGTATAGAATAGAAAAAACTATTAAAATAAAAAGTGGGGTAAAGTTTAAATTTTTATTAAATTGTTACGTTCTCGTCTTTTGGCAATCGCACTTCAAACATTGTTCTAACTACATTACTTTCAGCAGAAATCGTCCCATCATGCTGTTCAACAATATTTTTCGCAATAAATAGCCCAAGGCCTGTCCCACCACGGTTCTCAGTTCTTGCTTTATCACCTGTATAGAACATATCAAAAAGATACGGTAAATCTTCTTCCGGGATGCTATCTCCGTAATTCATAATTTGTACGACAACTTCTCCATTATCAACATACCCATTCATATCAACAAATTGTCCATCATAGCCGTAACGAACGGCATTTGTTAACAAGTTTTCAAATACTCTAGCTAACAATTTTCCATCACCGTGCATCGGTAAATGAGGAGCCACATTCAATCTAGCTTCTAAATGATGTTTTTCTAATAACGGATACAATTCCTCCTCTAACTGTATAAGCAACTCACTTATATCAATCGGCTTTTTATCCAGCTTTAGCATGCCATAATTCATACGTGTAATTTCAAATAGCTCATCAATTAAACTTTCCAGTCTTTGCGATTTCGTATATGCAATTGTGGAGAAATGTTTAATTTGTTCTTTTGTTAAATTTTCATCTTTAAGAATTAAATCTAAATATCCTAACACGGATGTTAATGGTGTTCTTAAATCATGAGCTAAATTCACAACGAGCTGACTTTTACTACTTTCAGCAAAGTCTCCTCTTTCAACAGCTTCTTTTAACTTTTCACTTGCAACATTTATTTCACGCGCGATATTTCCAAACTCATCATTTGATGAAACTTGAACTTTATTCGTAAAGTTACCGTTCGCAAGATGATGAATCCCATTAGAAATTTCATCAAAGTATTTCAAATACGGTTTTGTCAAAAAGAAGAAAAAGATAATAGATAACGGAATAAAGAAAATTAAAAAGAAATTAATGTCTCCAAATTCCCTTACCATTGACCTAAATTGTGCTAAAGGCTCTTCGTAGCGAACCATCGTTTTATAATACAGCTGCAATCCTTTATAAATTATATAAGTTACAGTTGCTGCAAGCACCATACTTAACGCAAATAAGGCAATCATTTTAAATCGAAAACTTTTCATCATATTAGCCATTAAAAGTATAACCTACTCCCCACACTGTTTTTATTAATTTATCCTTTCTTTTATCTTCTCCAAGTTTCTTCCGCAACGTACGAATATGTACCATTACTGTATTTCCACCTTCATAATAATCGTCTGCCCATACGTGCTGAAAAATATTTTCTACATTGTACACTTTCTTCGGATGACTCGCTAATAAATATAAAATATCAAACTCTTTCGGCGTTAATTCAATTTGCTCACCATATACATCAACCGTCCTACGCTCGGGATTAATTACGACTCCGCCTATTTCTAAAGCAGATTTACTCTCCGCTACTTTCGGTTGATTTAACGTAAAAAACCTACGCAGTTGTGCATTTACACGTGCAACTAATTCAATCGGTGTGAAAGGCTTCGTCATATAATCATCCGCGCCTAGTACAAGACCTGTCACCTTATCAAAGTCCGAAGTTTTCGCGCTTAAAAAAATAATCGGCATATGATGTTTCGTGCGAATTTGACGCGTCACCTCATACCCATCCATTTTCGGCATCATAATATCTAAAATTACCAAGTCGATTGGCTGCGTTTCAATAATATGAACCGCCTCTTCCCCATCCGCTGCCTTCACAACATGGTACCCTTCTTTTTCTAAATGTATCTCAATTAAATCAGCAATTTCTGCCTCGTCATCCGCTATTAAAATTGAAATGCGCTTCATTTTACTCCCCCTTTTTCATTCCATTTTTATACGCTCGATTGTAAACTAGTCTATCCAATTTGTACAATACAAAAAGGCTACTCGTTAGAGTAACCTTGGTAAATAAAATTATATCAGCGATTTTCTAATTATATCGAACACAACTTGAATTATATCAGCGATTTTCCAATTATATCGACCGTAACTCAAATTATATCAGCAATTATTGAAATATATCGACTTACCGACAATGAACGACAAAATCCTCTCGCTATTTGCGGGCATCCTAATGAAACTTCCATTTACCGCTCAAACACAATCCGCTGCTTCGTAATTTCCGCCAATCTTCCGCGATCTACTTCATACTCAGCATCAACGCTTTGCGGCACCATCACTTTCCCGCCCTCAAGCGTCACTTCCGGCCAAATAATATCCTGATCCCAATGTCTACTAGAAGCAGATATATCTCCTGGAATCGTAAAGTTAGGCAATGACGCAAGAGCAACATTTTGCGCTCGTGAAATCCCCATTTCTACCATACCACCGCACCAAACGGGTACGTTATGCTCCATACAATAATTATGGATCTGAACCGATTCTGTTAATCCGCCCACTCGCCCTGGTTTAATGTTCACAATTTGGCAGCTGCCAAGCGTAATCGCAACGCGTGCATCTTCTAAACTATGAATACTTTCATCTAAACAAATCGGCGTTTCAATTTTCTTTTGCAATTCCGCGTGATCAAGAAAATCGTAATCCGCTAACGGTTGTTCAATCATCATTAATTGGAATTCATCTAGTCGTTTCAGCCTCTCCGTATCCCCTAATGTATATGCTGAATTTGCATCAGCCATTAACGGGATATGCGGAAACTCTTTACGAATTTCTTTCAATAACTCATAATCATGCTCTGGCTTTATTTTCACTTTAAAACGCTCGTATCCTTCTTCTGCGTACTTCTCAATTTGTTTTAACATAACCGGAATCGTATTGATCCCAATTACAACGCCGACTTCAATTTCAGACTTCGTTCCGTCCAGCAATGTCGCTAACGATTTCTTTTGACGCTTCGCATATAAATCCCAAACAGCCCCTTCAATTCCGGCCTTTGCCATTCGGTTTCTTTTTATATGCTGGAACAAGCTCGGTACCTCATTCGGGTGAGAAATTTCAGCTTTTAATAAATCAGGTAATAAAAAATCCTGAAGTACATGCAGCGCTGTCTTCACCGTTTCTTCCGTATACCACGGTTCAGAGAACGCAACGACTTCGCCAAATCCAATGTACCCTTCTTCATCTTCTAATTCAATGACTATACTCTCACGCTTTTCGTAAGTCCCGTAGCTTGCAGCAAACGGGATTACGAGTGGCATTTCTGTTATATACAGTGTCGCTTTTTTTATTTCCACCTACATCTCCTCCACTAATTGTCTTAGCTCTCGTCTTAACAATTTTTTCGAAGCGTTACGTGGTAATTCCTCTAAGAAACATGCTTTCTTCGGCACTTTATATTTCGCTAATTTCTCCTCGCAAAAGTGAAGAATTTCTTCTTCTGTTACCGCCCCGCTTTTCACAACAAAAGCAGCTGGTACTTGTCCCCATTTGTCGTCAGATATACCGACAACACCAGCTTCCGCTACTGCCGGATGGGAGAGTAACACTTCTTCAATTTGAGCTGGGTATATATTCTCTCCGCCAGAAATAATTAAATCGCTACGGCGGTCTAATACGTATAAAAACCCTTCTTCATCTAAATAACCGAGGTCGCCAGTATGAAGCCATCCGTTTTGAATTGTCTCACGCGTTGCATCTTCACGGTTAAAATAACCGCCTGTTACGTTCGGCCCTTTTACTACGATTTCACCTTCCGCATGTGGCGGCACTACTACGCCGTCCTTTTCGATACGAAGCTGGCACTGAAATAGTGGCTTTCCAGCTGATCCTACTTTCGTTAACATGTAATCAGCTGATAACGTACAAATTTGCGAAGACGTTTCTGTCATACCGTACGTTTGATACACAGGAATTCCTTTATCTACACACGTTTCTAATAACGGTTTCGGCGCTGGTCCTCCGCCAAGTAACATACATCGTAAAGAAGATGGATATGTCTCTGCCCCAAGTCTCTCTAATAAATCAGTTAACATTTTAGAAACGACAGAAATAATCGTTACGCCTCTCGTTTGAAGTGCTTTATGAATAAAATCCGCATCATATTTCGGAACGAGTAAAATGCGCATGCCATACATAATATTTTTCATTAAAAGAGATAGTCCGCCAACGTGGAACATCGGCATACAAGCTAACCAGCAATCATCATCACGAAGCCCTAAGTTAAGCGAAGAGCCAACCGCACTTGCCCAATGATTACCGTACGTTAAAATAACGCCTTTCGGTTTTCCTGTCGTCCCTGACGTATAAATGATTGTCATCGTTTCTTCTAAAGAAAACTCTTCTTGTATAGAGGCTTCCTCTTTTGGTCCATTCATCACTTCAGCGAATGAATAAACAGGAACATCTTTAGCATCAAAATCTTGATCCGTTACTAAACAAACAACTTCAGCATCATCCATTTGCCAAAGTAGCTCTTCTCTTGAAAGACGCGTATTTAAAAGCACAGCTACTGCACCTACATAAGATAGGGCGTGAATAACTGTAATCATCTCCATACCATTTTTCATCAGAACAGCCACCTTTTGCCCTCGCTCCACTCCAACATGCGTGAGGTGTTCACAAACAGATACTACTTTTTCATGCAGCTCCATAAAAGTAACTTTCTCTTCCTCTATTTCAATTGCAGTGCGATCTGGTGTTAAAAATGCACGTTGCATTAACCAATTTGGCATCGTCTCCATCATTCATTCTCCTTTCATGAAAGAAAGAGACTTGATATGATATCAAGTCTCTTAGTTGTTTTGTTTCCGGTTTGACCTTTTCGTTGCGTCTCACTTTATTGGCGAGCCGCTTCCGCTTTTGGTCACGTCCAGCTACAGCGGCTAGAATGTTCGGTGGCTTCACTTCTTCCTACGAGGCAAAAAGCGCCTCTACGTCAGAAGCTCCATCCCCCTCACATTCTGAACGAGCTGCTTTCGCTTTTGGTTTCATCCAGCTACAGCGGCTAGAACAGTCGGTCGTTTCACGCCTTCCTACGAGGCAAAAAGCGCCTCTACGTCAGGAGTTCCAATGCCCTCTTGTTCTAAGCAAGCCGCTTCCGCTTTTGGTTTGATCACGGGAAACGAGGGAATTGACCGAAGTCCGGACTGCGTTTTTCTTTGAACGCGTCGCGGCCTTCTTTTGCTTCGTCAGTTGTGTAGTACAATAACGTTGCATCTCCAGCTAGTTGTTGAATACCAGCTAGACCGTCTGTGTCTGCGTTGAATGCAGCTTTTAGGAAACGAAGTGCCATTGGGCTGTTTGCTAAAATTTCTTGTGCCCATTGTACTGTTTCTGCTTCAAGCTCTTCTAATGGTACTACAGTGTTTACTAAGCCCATATCAAGTGCTTCTTGTGCACTATATTGACGGCATAGGTACCAAATTTCGCGAGCTTTCTTGTGGCCTACCATACGAGCTAAGTAACCAGCTCCGTATCCACCGTCAAAGCTTCCTACTTTAGGACCTGTTTGTCCGAATACAGCGTTGTCTGCAGCGATTGTTAAGTCACATACGATATGAAGTACGTGTCCTCCACCGATTGCATAACCTGCTACCATTGCGATAACTGGTTTAGGAATTGCGCGAATTAGACGTTGTAAGTCTAATACGTTTAGACGTGGGATTTGGTCATCACCTACATATCCGCCATGACCGCGAACTTTTTGGTCGCCACCAGAACAGAATGCACGTCCACCTTCACCTGTTAAAATGATAACGCCAACATTTGCATCATCACGAGCTTGTGCAAAAGCGTCGATTAACTCCATTACCGTTTTTGGGCGGAATGCGTTATGTACTTCAGGACGGTTAATCGAAATCTTTGCGATACCATTGTATGTTGAATAAATAATATCTTCGTAATTGCCTTCTTTTACCCATTCAATAGCCATTACAACTACCTCCTTGTATATTTCTGATCTCCTCTATAAGTGTAACTTCATTCTTAACTGAAAAAAGCATCACTGCATAGTTTTTAGAAATCCCTTTACTATTGTATCAAACTTTTCCGGTTGTTCCACATGAATTGCATGGCCAGCACCATGAATTTTGACAAATTTCGCATCAGACACGCATTTTTCGATGTTTTTTAATATGCGAAAGAACTTTTCATCATGCTCTCCGTTCATTAAAAGAACAGATATTTTTAAGTTTTTCAGCTCATCCCACCATGAAGGCTGAGCCCCAGTTCCCATGCCGCGCAAGCTATTTGCGAGCCCTTTTGGATTGTTAGCAAGTCTTTCTTTTCGCACCGCTTCTTGTACATTTTTTGCTAAACGTTTTTGCGTTTCAAAAAGCGGAATATTTTCCCACATGGATACAAAACTTTCTATGCCTTCTCGCTCAATTTTATCGGCAAGTCGATCATCTTTTTCACGACGTTCTTTTCTATCTGCTTCGTTTTCGAGCCCAGCTGTACAATTTTCTAATAAAAGAGAATGTACATAATTTGGATATAGACATGCCATCGTAATCGCTAATCTACCGCCCATTGAATAGCCAAGTATATGTGCTTTTTCAATATGAAGGTAATCTAATAGTTCTTTCATTTGCAATGCCACATTTCGGATGTCATAATGCGCAACATCTTCAGGACTCTCGGTCTTTCCGTGTCCAACAAGATCCACTACAATAACTTGACACTGCTCACTCCATGAAAAGATAAAAGAACGCCACGTTTCCATGCTTCCCGTAAAACCATGAAGAAGTAGAAGTGGTTCCCCGCTTCCGACTACTTCATATTCATACGATACACCTTGCAGCGTTACTTTCATTTTGATTCACCTTGTAAAGATGTAGTAATTACGTCCATCGTTTTTGCCCATAATGTACGGTGCAATGTTAAGTTCTCATCACGATTCGTACAAATTTCCACAACGTGTAAACCTTCTGTCGTCGTTCCTTTTCGAACTTCTTCTCGGAATTGCTCCCAACCATTTACACGGCTAAATGAACCGCCGTACATTTTGACAACATGCTCATAATCAAGTCCAATTGGTGTTCCAAATAATGATTCAAAATGTTCCTTTTTCTCATACTGTGGTAAGAATGAGAAAATACCCCCACCATCATTATTTACAACGACAATTGTTATATTTAATTCATGTAATTTCGCTGCTAACAGTCCATTTAAATCGTGATAAAATGATAAATCACCAATTACTAATACAAGTGGGTCGCAAATAACGCTTGCTCCTAGAGCTGTCGAAATGATTCCATCAATACCATTTACACCACGGTTTGCCATCACATGGATGTTTTTATCCGATGTGAAGAAGAATGAGTCTGTATCACGAATTGGCATACTATTGCTCGCAAATAACGTTGCGTCTTCTGGTAATACGCGCACAATATCTGTAATAACCTTTCCTTCAAATGCAGTTTCATATGTTTCCATTTCACGAAGCGTTTCCTTCGTTTTTTCGTTTATATGTTGCCACATTAGGGACCAATCATTCTTTTTCATAACTGGCATTTTTTCTATTAATACCTTGCAGAATTCAATGTCACTTGCTTGCACAACTTCTGTCGCAACAAGAGCTGGATCTCTCCATTGTCCTGATTCATCGACAACGATATGAACTGCTTTTGTTTGTTTTTTTATGAACTGCGTTAATGATTTAGAAACAGGCATACCACCAAAGCGAATTAAAACGTCCGGTTTCCATGTTTCTTTTAACTTTTCATTTCGTAAAAATGTATCATAACAGTCAATTACCATCGTTTTATCGTGGTGTCCGCTACGAATATTAGAAAGTGGGTCTGCTAATATAGGATAGCCAGTTTTTTCAGCTAGTTGCGTTGCAAACTTTGCGATTTCTGCATGACTATCATCTCCACAAATAATAAGCCCCTTTTCCATATGTGAAAGGCGCCCTACAAGAGAATCTACATATTCACTCGGCATCACCGCGTTTCCTTGCTGAACTACTCCTGTATATTCACTACGTCCTTTATCCCATAAGCTTTCTAGTGAGAAATCAGGGATAAGTGGCTCGCGAACTGGAAAATTAAGATGAACAGGACCCTGCGGCGCTAAACAAGCATTTGCTACTATACGCTGCGTCGTCATACGAGCGTAATGATACATCGCTTCACTTGCTTCTGGCAGTGCCATCTCTGTAAATTGTTTCACAAAAGTACCGTATAAATTAAATTGATTCATTGCTTGTGGTGCACCCACATCTCTTAATTCATGCGGTCTATCCGCTGTTAAGACGATAAGTGGGACCCTTGAATGAAAAGCTTCACATACAGCTGGATAATAGTTCGCTGCTGCTGTTCCTGACGTACATAATAATGCTACTGGGCGTTTTTTTGCTTTCGCAATACCGAGCGCGAAAAATCCTGCTGATCTTTCATCTACATGTAAATATGTGTTCATTCCTTCGTGTTGTTCCATTAGTAAAGCAATCGGCGTTGACCGTGAGCCTGGACTAATGACAACATCACATACATCTAGACGCGTCAGTTCATCCACGAACGCGCCTAAATAATATGATAATGCTTCTATATGATTGTTCATTTCATTAATTCCTCCAAAGCACCAAGCATCGGTCTAAACTTCAAACTTGTTTCTTCATATTCAAGCTGTGGGACTGAATCAATTACAATACCACAACCGGCAAATAAGGATGCTTTCTCGCCGTTTAATAATCCGCAGCGCAGCGCAACCGCAAATTCACCATTTCCTTCATCATCTATCCAGCCAATCGGTGCACCATACAACCCTCTGTCTAACAATTCAACATCACGAATTAGTTTCATCGCTTCCAAACGAGGGGTCCCGCCAAGAGCTGGTGTTGGATGTAATTCTTCTACCATTGTTAAAAGACTCGCATCGCCTTTTGCTTCTACAGGCGTATATAAGTGAATTAAGTTTTTCGTTGTTAATAAACCTGGGCTTTCCGGAATATTAACGTATTCGCAATGTTCATTTAGTACCGAGCGGATCATGTTAACAACATACCCATGTTCAGCTAAATTCTTTTCATCATGAAGAAGCGCATTACTATTTCGCTTACTTTCTTCTATAGAATGACCATGACCGATTGAACCCGCAAGACACATCGATGTAAATTTCTCATCTTCTTTGCGAATTAATCTCTCAGGCGTCGCTCCTAAGAAGCATGCTCCTTTATAATCAAAAGAAAATACGTAACAATCCGGTTGACCAATACGAAGTGCTTCTAAAACAAGAGCAGAATCAATCGAATGATTCACCTCTACTTTTAGTTCCCTCGCCAATACAACCTTCTGCACGTTCCCCTGCTTCATCTCATTTTGTACTTTTTCAATTGCTTTCATCCAGCCTTTCGGATCCACTTCCACTTTAGAAATAACAGTCAATTTCGATCCGTTTAGCGCACATTTACTCTCTCCCAAAATTTTCTCTTCTAAAGAAATCATTTCGTTATAAAGAGTTTCTGCACAATCTGCTGCTGAAACAAATGTATTCATCGTTAACCATGCTTTTTCATTTTTTACAGTTAATAAAAATGCTGGTAGTGAAAATGTCGTATCTTTAAACTCTTTCCATAGGTCCGTTTTCTCTTTTTCTGGATCAAAGGAAAAACCACCAAATAAAAGCGGACCCGTTCCAAATTCATATTCATCTCTTTGGACAAATGCATTCTCTTTTACTTTCTCCCACTCGTCGCGAGCGGTTTGAAAGCGCTTATGAGAAGAATTTGCTATAGTGAAAACAGAGCCAATTCCTGCAAATATTACACGCTGAGCCGGATCTGCAAAATAACATCTATTTTCGAATGAAATCCTTTTTCCTGCTGCATAGAACAGAAGCGGATCCACCCAGTCTATTTGTTTTACAAAACTAACTAATGTTTTTTCGTTAGTTGCACGCTTGATGGCTGCAATAAGAACTTCTTGCAAGCCTTTTTGTTTCGTTTGAATCACAATTGTCTCCCCCCTATGGGCGAAAAATAGTCATAATTACGCTTGATTTTAAGATACACCTCAAACGAAAGGCCTGTCAACGTTTAGCATTTCTGAGAAATTCACCTTCTCTTCCTAGAAAATAAACGTTGACACTAAATGATGCTTTTTCTACACTTAGTTGTGTACAATATGTGACCAAAGGAGGATTCAACATGGAAATGAACGTCGAAACGAATTCCTCTCCTACGGCGCCAAAGCCAAGTAAGCAAACAGGCTGGCGCATCTGGTGGAGTTTACTACGTCCCCATACATTAACAGCAGCCTTCGTGCCTGTTTTCATCGGAACAGCATATTCGATGCAGGTCGGAGGTATAAATCAAATACATCTTCCTCTTTTCCTTATGATGCTTCTTGCTTGTCTTCTCATTCAAGCAGCAACAAACATGTTTAATGAATACTTTGATTATAAAAGAGGACTCGATCACGAAGGTTCAGTTGGTATCGGCGGCGCTATCGTTCGCGATGGCATTCAGCCAAAAACAGTGCTTAACTTAGCATTTGGATTTTTCGGCATCGCAATACTATTAGGTGTTTATATTTGTATGAATTCTAGCTGGTGGCTTGCTGCAATCGGTCTTGTTTGTATGGCCGTTGCTTACCTTTATACAGGTGGCCCACTTCCAATTGCATATACACCATTTGGAGAGTTGACAGCCGGATTATTTATGGGTGTCATTATTATTGGGATTTCATTCTTTATTCAAACTGGAACTGTAACATCAGAAGTCATTTTACTATCTATTCCAAGCTCCATTTTAATTGGTGCCATTTTACTAGCTAATAATATTCGCGACTTGGATGGCGATAAAAAAAACGGTCGTAAAACGTTAGCAATTCTCGTTGGACGCGAGCGAGCGGTTGGTGTACTTGCTTCGATGTTCATCGTTTCCTACATTTGGACAATTGCTTTAATTATCGTGGGCATCGTATCACCATGGATGCTTATCGTATTTTTAAGTGCGCCGAAAGCATTTAAAGCGACGAAAGGCTTTATCGGCAAAAGCATTCCAATAGAAATGGTACCTGCGATGATTGCAACAGCAAAAACAAATACAATCTTCGGTCTCCTCATGGGAATCGGATTATTACTTGGATACTTTCTATAAAAGGAGCTGCTAATGCGGCTCCTTTTTCATATACCAATTTCAGCTCATAATTCCTCCTCGCAACGCTCATACTATGTAAAGAAACTGAATTGTAGGAAGGTGGACGACTATGTTAACTCCACAACAAGTAGGTCAATTTAAATCCATTTTAGAAAAACAAAAACAAGAACTAGAGCAAACGATACAAACTCATGAAAATACAGACCGTGCTTCTGAACGTGATTCCGTTGGAGAATTATCTAGCTATGATAACCATCCAGCTGATATGGCTACAGAGCTATATGAACGGGAAAAAGACTTCGGGCTTATTGAACTTTGGCATAAACAGCTTGAGGACACGAAACACGCCCTACAAAAAATAGAAGCGGGTACGTACGGCATTTGCGAAGTGTCTGGCGAAGAGATTCCATTTGAAAGATTGGAAGCAATGCCGACTGCTACAACATGCATCCAGCACGCGACAAATAAGTTAAATATGAATACACGACCAGTTGAAGAAGAAGTGTTGTCTCCTTCTTTCCACAAGCATGATGAGGACAATTCTGTTGAGTACGATGCGGAAGATGCGTGGCAAGATGTCGCAAATTACGGAACATCTGAAACGCCGTCCGATTTAGAAAGACAAGATTCAAAAAACTATAATGGCATGTACGTAAATAGTGAAGAAAACGTAGGCTACGTGGAGGATTTTGAAAACTTTATCGGTACGGATATGTACGGGAAAAACCCACAAGTTTTCGCTACAGAAGAGCATGAAGAATATGAACAAATGCTTGATGATTTTGAAGAACGTACCTTCAAAGGTGAATTATCTTCAAATGAGTCGAGCTCCAAAGAATAAAAAAAAGCATTCCGAAAATCGGAATGCTTTTTATCGCTAGCTAATTAGTTTTTTGTAACGTTAGCAGCTTGTGGTCCACGGTTACCTTCAACGATTTCGAAAGAAACTTCTTGACCCTCTTCTAAAGTTTTGAATCCGTCACCTTGGATAGCTGAGAAGTGAACGAATACATCGTCTCCACCTTCAACTTCGATGAAACCGAAACCTTTTTCGCTGTTGAACCATTTAACTTTACCTGTTTGCATGTCATGTACCTCCTAAATAAAAATGAAACTATGAATCCACATGAAAAGGTGGATATAAAGGACATGAATGTATAACAAGCTTACAGCCTTTAATTCAACGTGCTTTATTTCCGTACCACATTATGTAGCTCAATAGTGATTTCACTATATCACGCTATATCCAAAACGTCAAATGAGAACACTTTCATTCCACCATTTTTTTATAATTTTAATATAATGTTGAATTTCCATATTCATATATTATCCCGCCATTTGCGGACAGCTTGATTGGCGGGAGCTGATAATCAGTTTTGGTTGGTTCCACTTTATTTGAAAATTAACAAAACTAAAGTATTCTAATCCTATTAAATTCTGTACAATATAAGTATCTATTACATACGAGGTGAAAAAAATGAGAGCACACGAAATCGAGTATAAGTTATATGGCGATGATATGCAGTTTGTTGAAATTGAGTTAGATCCAGAAGAGAGCGTAATCGCAGAAGCTGGTGCAATGATGATGATGGAAGATTACATAGAAATGGAAACAATCTTCGGTGATGGTTCTGGCCCATCTGGAGGTTTATTCGGAAAATTAATGGGGGCTGGTAAACGTCTCGTTACAGGCGAAAGTATGTTTATGACTGTATTTACAAATACAGGTCACGGCAAACGCCACGTCTCATTTGCTGCTCCTTATCCTGGTAAAATTATTCCTGTAGATTTAACAGAATATCAAGGAAAAGTAGTTTGTCAAAAAGATGCCTTTCTTTGTGCCGCAAAAGGTGTTTCTATCGGAATTGAATTTACGAAAAAAATAGGAACTGGTTTCTTCGGTGGTGAAGGTTTCATCATGCAGAAACTTGAAGGTGACGGCCTTGCTTTCATGCACGCAGGTGGAACTGTATATAAACGTGAATTAAAACCTGGTGAGAAACTTCGCATTGATACAGGTTGTCTCGTTGCTATGACAAAAGACATTAACTATGATGTCGAGTTCGTCGGTAAAGTAAAAACAGCTCTATTTGGCGGCGAGGGTTTATTCTTCGCAACATTAGAAGGTCCTGGAACAGTTTGGATTCAGTCCTTAACACTTAGCCGCTTAGCAGCACGCCTTACAAGCCCAGCAGCGCAAAGTACTGGCGAAGGTAGTGTATTAGGTGGACTTGGTCGTTTATTAGATGGGAAAGAGTAAACTGTACCCTTATGTAGGCATGGCCATCAACTAATAAAATAATAAAATTAAAACACCCTTGCTTGCAGTAATGCAGTGAAAGGGTGTTTTAATTTACGTCTACAAACGAGAAAAAGCAGTTAAAATAAAGTAATAAGGTTTACTTCAGGAAAATAAGGTATATTATATTTGTTGAATAGATTCTCTTTAGAAACAAGAAAAGTAGGTGAACAAAGTGGGAAAATATCAATTGGATTCCAAAAGTCAGGTAGCTGTGGCAAAGTTCCATGAAAAACAGAAACCTGCCAAATTTGATAAAAAGCAACAACTTGAAAAATTGCGTACGGAGTATTTGAAAAAGAAGCAAAAACAAACAGATAAATAATACGTTTTGTTTTTCAAATTTTTCTGTATATAGTGTAAACAAACACAAGAAAATAGGTAAGTTATTCATCGTTCAAATATATACAGACTATTTTTTCAAACCTCTTACAAGCCCAGCATTATAAAGTACTGGTGAAAGTAGTATATTAGGTGGCCTTGTTCACCTTTTAGATGGAAAAGAGTAAAAAATGCCTCCAATGTAAAAAAACATCGGAGGTATTTCTCTAAAGTTTATGACTATGGCACTTTATTTTTACTGCGGAGGGCTATACATACCATTTCGAATCATATAATACTCCATCGCTTCATTAAGCCATGCCTCTTCTTCTTCCGTGTAAGGAGATGGCATCATATTATTATATTGTTCTTCTACATTCTCTAATTTACCTAAAGAATATATTGTCTCTTCACCAACATACTTAAGAGTCGCCTTCATATGTTCATCAACCAATTTTTGCACTTCTGAATCCTCAATTTGTCTTCCAAATAACCTTTTCACTTCTTTTGCTAAACGCACAAACTCTTTATCAAGTGCTATGCCCTCTTCTTCCGACTTATTATATAATCCATCAGCCAAGTCTTTTGATACATATCCTTCAAGCCATAAACGTTGTTCGTTTTCTTTTTGAATGCTGTTAATTAGACTCATTAATATGTCACTATCCAACTCTTCATCTTCCTCAAGACATACCATTGTTCGTTCAAGCGCCTTTATCGAAGCTTCAATGTGTCTTCTCTTTTCTTCAAAGGCTTTTCTTTGTTGTTCCAACGTTTCTTTTAAATTTACATTCAAACTTGGCATTTTCAGCATAACGCGTATTTCTTCTAAACTATATCCTAATACTTTAAGACTCACTATTTTCTGTAGTTCTAATATATCTTTTCCTTTGTACACACGGTGACCAGAGCTAACATTCTTTTCAGGCTTAAGTAGTCCAATTTCATCGTAATATTGTAGTGTCCGTATTGATGTGCCTGTCCTCTTTGCAAACTCACCAATTGAACAGCCTTCCCTTTTGCTCATCTTACACTCCTCCTAACAATATGTTTACAAAAATCATACTCCCTCACGTAACTGTAGGTTCAAGCCTTTTTTCCAAAAGCATGAATCAAGTTCCTCACTGCATATATTAAACTATACTTTTTCTTAAGGAGGGCTTCCTTAATGCGTACTCCTTTATCCTTTGATAAAGACACTGCCATACTGTTAGCTTCTTGTTGTGAGTTAACGTATGAACAATATAAACAAAATGGCATTTTCGAAATACCAGATGGTTTTCAATATGTACAAGGGTTTCAAGGAAAGGCCATTCAAACAACAGAATGGTTCGGATTTATATTAGAATCTGAGGATACAATTATTGTTGCCTTCAGAGGCACTCAAACAGACCCCGATTGGATTATTGATTCTCTTGTCAATCAAAAACCTTATCCTTATGCTTTAAATGGCGGAAATGTCCATAACGGTTTTCTCTCTATTTATGAGTCTTGTCGTGATTCTATTATGGATATGCTCGTATCATTGCCAGCACATAAAAAACTGCTAGCTACTGGGCATAGCCTAGGTGGCGCGCTTGCCACATTACACATATTAGATGCACGTATAAATACTGCCTTCGCACAGTATGGACTTTATACATTCGCTTCTCCAAAAGTAGGAGATATCGCTTTTCGAAATTATTATAAACTACAAGTAGCTAGTAGCTTTCGTTTCGTCAACTTGTTCGATGTCGTCCCACTTCTCCCTCCCCGAAACATAAATTTTAATGATCATGATTGGGAGTATGCACACGTCCATCACAACATGACATTTACAAAAAACACAAAATCCATTACAAATAATCATTCCATTACAACATACAAAACATGTCTGACTTCTCATTTTTAACCAGTAAACAATTGGAAATAAAATATTCGTATACTATAATAATCTATGAAGTTATTTTTGGATGAGGGGACCTTACATGTTAAAATTTATCTTCGCATTTTTTCTCATTGTAATTTTTACGGTTACAGGTTTCTTTACATTTTCATACTTTGCGACAGGAGAGTATGATGGGGCAGGTATCATATATACCACTGTTCCATTTCTTTCTTAAGCAAAATAAATAAAACGAGCTTAATTTTATTAAGCTCGTTTTATTTATTAATATCCATTTTTGTTGGTAAATCGATAATATATCTCCCAATATAGCAACCTCTTTAAAACTGTTTAACTGCATTACCAATACCCCAAATTTCATTACTGTACTGCAAAATCGTTCGATCGCTCGCAAAATGACCAGACTGTGCAATATTTAAAATCGACATTTCTAGCCACTTCGTTCGGTTCTCATAAGCTCTACCGACAGCCTCTTGTCTTTCAGCATATGGACCAAAATCTCGCAGAACGAAATATTCATCGTTTTGAATAACGAGAGAATCGTAAATCGCTTCAAATTCAGCTCCCGATTGTGCAAAGAAACCATTTGTTAATTGATCAACTACTTTTTTAATGTGTCTATTGTGGTGATAATAATCACTTGCACGATAGCC
Source organism: Bacillus cereus group sp. Bce019 (assembly GCF_051781745.1). NCBI lineage: Bacteria > Bacillati > Bacillota > Bacilli > Caryophanales > Bacillaceae > Bacillus > Bacillus cereus group sp. Bce019. Next base: position 10,616 of record NZ_JBPWJX010000009.1, on the reverse strand, counting down.
ACCATTTTGATAGTAATGAAGGACTTCTTCGGCCGTTAAACCGAAAATAAAACAGTTATCATCACCGACCCGGTCTTTTATTTCAACGTTAGCACCGTCTAGCGTTCCGAGTGTAATCGCACCATTCATCATAAATTTCATATTACCTGTTCCCGATGCTTCTTTACTCGCCGTTGAAATTTGTTCACTTACATCCGCCGCTGGGAATATATCTTCTGCTAAAGAAACTCGATAGTTTTCTAGAAAGATAACTTTCATATATTGACTGACATACGGGTCATTATTTACTTTTCTTGCGAGTTCATTTATTAATTTAATAATTTTTTTCGCGTAATAATAGCCAGGTGATGCTTTCGCTCCAAAAATAAAAGTACGCGGATAAAATGTAAAACTAGCATCCTCTTTCAAACGGTTATACAAATATAAAATATGAAGAACATTCAATAATTGTCGTTTATAAGCATGTAATCTTTTCACTTGCACATCAAAAATAGAATTTGGATCAATGGTAATCCCCATTGTATTATGAATACGCTCCGCTAAAATCTCTTTACGCTCTTGTTTTACCTCTGCAAATTTCTCTTGGAAACTCGCATCATATTGAACTAATTGTAGCTCTTGAAGCTTAATCGGTTCTTTCTTCCACTCTGTTCCAATCGCCTCTGAAATGAGATTTGTTAACTGTGGATTTGCTTTCATAAGCCAGCGCCTATGAGCAATTCCATTCGTCTTATTATTAAACTTATCTGGATAAAACTCATAAAATAATCGCATTTCCCGCTGTTTTAATATTTCCGTATGAATTTTCGCTACACCGTTTACGCTATGGCTACCGACAATCGCTAAATGAGCCATTTTCACAAGGTCATGTGCAATAATCGCCATTGCTTCAATACGATCCCACTCATACGGATACTGTTCCCACAGTTCATGACAGAAACGTTCATTAATCTCTTCAATAATCATATAAATTCTCGGTAATAACGGTTTAAAAATGTGAATTGGCCACTTTTCGAGCGCTTCTGATAACGTCGTATGATTCGTATAAGAAATCGTCTGCGTCGTTATGTGCCAAGCTTCTTCCCATGCTAACTTTTCTTCGTCTAGTAAAATACGCATCAGTTCCGGAATTGCTAAAACCGGATGTGTATCGTTAATGTGGATCGCAATTTTTTCATGTAGTTGACGAAGGTCACCATATCTTTCTCTATGCATTCGAACGATATTTTGCAAACTTGCTGATACGAGGAAATACTGTTGTTTTAAACGAAGTATTTTTCCCTCATCATGCGTATCATCTGGATATAAAAACTCCGATACAGCCTCTGTTTCACGCTTATATTTCAAAATATCTTTGCAGTTTTGCGGGAAAGGAACTGGTTCAGCATTCCAAAGTCTAAGTGTATTTACAGTACTCGTCTCATAGCCAACTACCGGCACATCATATGGCACGGCCATAATGACTTCTGCATTTGTATGCCTAAACTCTAAACGCCCGTCAATTTCTAGCGGTTCAACACTGCCGAAATAACTTACTTCTACAGCTTGATCATACCTTCTTACTTCCCATACGTTTTCATGAAGAAGCCACTGTTCTGGAAATTCAACTTGATAACCATCAACAATTTTCTGATCAAACAAACCATGTTTATAACGAATTCCACAGCCGTGTCCTGGTAAGTTTAAAGATGCGAGTGAATCGAGAAAACAGGCTGCTAAGCGTCCAAGCCCACCATTACCAAGGCCTGCATCTGCTTCCACTTCTTCTAACTCTTGTAACGAAATCCCTAGTTCAGATAACCCCTGCTCGCATACATCTCGAATACCTAAATTCAAGATGTTACTTCCAAGCAAACGTCCAAGCAAAAACTCAATAGACAAGTAATACATTTGCTTTTGCTCTCTGGATCGATAACTCTCGTTCGTTGCAATCCATTGACTATTCATATACTCACGTACCATATGGCCGAGCGTATTATATTGATCACGAGTTGTAGAATCTTTAAAACTTTTACCATACATCGTCTCTAACTTTTCTAGAAAAGTTGATTTAAAACTTTCAACATGAGTAAACATTTTTTCACCACCTACATGTTATTCCATGAGACTTTTATACAATTCCTTATAAGCAAGAGCCGATTGCTCCCAGCTATAATCTTCATTCATCGCTTGTTTTACAAGCTGCTCCCACACTGGTTTATCATGATAGAATTCAATTGCACGATGAATCGTATGCAGCATGTCATGTGCATTAAAATTCGTGAAACTGAAACCATTTCCTTCGCCTGTTTCTTCATCATAAGAATGTACCGTGTCGTTTAACCCACCTGTTTCTCTTACAATTGGAATTGTACCGTATGCTAATGCGATAAGTTGTCCAAGTCCACACGGTTCAAACAGCGATGGCATTAAAAACAAATCGCTTCCCGCATACACTTGGTGAGCTAATTCTTCATTAAATCCGATATAAACTTTTACCTTCTCCGGATACTCATATGCCATCCACTCAAAGAATTGCTCATATTCCGAATCACCTGAACCTAAAATAATACATTGTACATCTTCTTCCATTATTTCGCGGAATACAGTACGTACTAAATCAAGACCTTTTTGCTTCGTTAATCTCGTTACCATTGAAATAATTGGTGTATCCTCTTTTTCTGGCAAACCAAAATAACGCTGCAAGGCGCGTTTATTTTCACTCTTTTCATATAATGACTCTGCATCATACTGGGCCTTAATATACGAATCCGTTTCTGGATTATATACGCTCGTATCAATACCATTTACAATGCCGCTAAGCTTATCATTATATTTTCGCAGTAATCCATCTAACTTCTCACCGAAAAATTCATATTGAATTTCTTCCTTATACGTCGGGCTCACCGCTGTAATTTGATCCGAAGCAATAATACCGCCTTTCATAAAGTTTACGTTTCCATAAAACTCTAGCTGCTCACTATGAAAATATTCATCACCAAGCTCTAACAAGTCGTACATCACTTCAGGAGGAAATACTCCTTGGAACTGCAAGTTATGAATCGTATATACCGTTTTAATACGCTCATATAACGGGTTATCTTGATACTTTTCACGAAGTAAGAAATTAACCATAGCCGTATGCCAATCGTGGCTATGAAGAACATCCACTTCAAAATCAAGGTACGGAATACACTCTAACACCGCTTTTGAGAAATAAGAAAAACGCTCTCCGTCATCATAATGACCATACAGAGAATCTCTCTTAAAATAATATTCATTATCTATTAAGTAATACGTAATTCCGTCTTGCTCACCTTTTAAAATTCCACAATATTGATTTCTCCACCCAAGAGGGACGTTAATTACTTTATGTAACGTACATCCATCTCTTAACTTTTGCGGAATGAGACTATAATTCGGAAGTATAATACGAACGTCCACTCCTAATTTTTTTAGCTCTTTTGGGAGCGCACCCGCTACATCAGCTAATCCTCCCGATTTCACAAACGGTACACATTCTGATACTGCAAATAAAATATTCACTTGTTGTCCCACTGCGCGAAAAGTTTTTATTACTCCTCTTGCAGCTTCCTCCCTTCGAGTTTTCATTTAAATTAAAACTTTAATCAGTGGAGGAAAAAGCCCCCACTGATTCTTTAGGAATAACTATTAATCGTACTGTTTTGTACGCTTCCTTTTTCTACAACATACGGCTCATCGGCGCTTCCTTTTAATACGACACCGTCGCCAATTTTCACGTCTTTATCAATAATAACACCGTCTATTATACAGTTATCTCCAATTTGACTCTTTTGCATAATAATACTGTTACGAATAATTGAACCTTTTCCAATTTTAACCGAACGGGAAACAACACTGTTTTCGACTTCCCCTTCAATAATACTGCCATTTGCAATCATTGTATTTTTCACGACTGCACCCTTTAAATAACGAGTTGGTGGCTCATCTTTTACTTTCGTAAAGATCGGTGCTTCTTTCTTAAATAATTGCTTCCAAATAGCAGGTTGCAAAATTTCTAAGCTATGTTTATAGTAACTTTCAATCGAGTCAATAATTGCTACATATCCAGTATGTTCATATGTAGCAATGTGTAATGATTTCCCGCGCTTTTCTCTCACTACATCAAATAAACTGTATTGTTCCACACCTTTATATGACTCAAATAAGTCTAACAATAATTGTTTCTTTAACACGTATGTTTGAAGCGAAACCCCTTCATGGCAAACTTCTGTAATATCAGCTGCCGTATGTATATGTCGCTCTAACACCGCTTGAAAATTTAATGCTGTTACGAGATGGCTATTCGTAATAACAACGTACTCTTCTCTGCTTCTTAGAAAATAATCAATATGTCTTCTAAAGTGTGCAAAAGACCCAAATTCATCTTGGTCACATTGGCAGTTTGGCGGGAATAAAAATAGTCCGTCTCGTTTTCTATCTAAATCCCACTGTTTTCCTGAACCAACATGGTCCATTAACGAACGATTTTTATGGCTTGTAAAAACTGCCACACTATGAATACTAGAATTCACCATATTTGAAAGCATGAAATCAATGAGTCGATAACGGCCCCCAAACGGTAACGCCGCTAGTGAACGATGCCCTGTTACTTTCTTTAAGGAAGGAAAACTTCCCGTTGCATTAATAATTCCTAACATTTTTTCTCCCATTCATTTCATCCCCCTTTTCTATTTCCCTTCAGCAATTAATACTACATCGTCAACATTCTTTTCTGGACGAATGATTGTTCCATCTTCGATAACCATTTCTGATCCAACAATCGCTCTTTCAATCACAACATTTTTACCAATCTTAGCCCCTGGCATAACGACAGAATCAATCACCATACTTCCTTCTTCCACCGTCACTCCTTGGAATAACACAGAATGCTTCACGTCCCCTTCAATGACGCATCCTTCGTTAATAAGCGATTCTTCTACTTTCGCCTTTTCAGCAATATATTGAGGCGGTTCGTTTGGATTGACAGAGTAAATACGCCAATTACGATCGTTTAAATTCAGTGATGTTTCATCGCGAAGCAAATCCATATTCGCTTCCCATAAGCTCTTCACCGTTCCAACATCTTTCCAATATCCTTCAAACGGATACGCCATTAACTTCTTCCCTTCATCCAATAAAAGCGGAAGTACATCTTTTCCGAAATCGTTACTAGATTCAGGGTTTCTTGCATCCATCTCTAAATACTCTTTCAAAATTGACCAATTAAAAATATAGATTCCCATTGATGCAAGATTACTTCTTGGAAATTGTGGTTTCTCTTCAAACTCAACAATCTCCATTTCTTCATTTGTATTCATAATGCCAAAGCGACTCGCTTCATCCCAAGGTACTTCAATAACAGAAATGGATACGTCCGATTCTTTCTCAATATGGTAATCTAGCATCTTACTGTAATCCATTTTATAAATATGGTCGCCTGATAAAATAAGAACATACTCTGGTTCATATTGACTTAAATAGTTTAAGTTTTGATAAATGGCACTTGCCGTACCTGTGTACCACTTCACACCTGAAGACTCCGCATAAGGAGGTAATACTGTGACTCCACCGCTTACTCGGTCTAAATCCCACGCATTGCCGATTCCGATATAATTATGAAGTTCTAGTGGTTGATATTGCGTTAAAATCCCAACCGTTTCAATACCAGAATTTGCGCAGTTACTTAGCGTAAAATCAATAATGCGATATTTACCACCAAATGGAACAGCTGGCTTGGCTAAATTTTTTGTTAATGCACTTAATCGACTACCTTTTCCCCCTGCTAGTAACATTGCTACGCACTTTTGTTTTTGAGCCATCTTGTTTTTTGCTCCCCTTTCTCGTCTTCACTGGTCGTAATATGGATACGCCAAATGGTGGAATTGTAATCTCTACATGTGCTGCTTGATTATGGTACGGTTCTAGAATCGTCTTAAGACGTTTCTTATTCACTTGCCCCGAACCGCCATATTGCTGTGCATCACTGTTTAAAATCTCGTTATAATACTCGAAATCTGGTACACCTACTTTATAGTTTTCATATGTAGCTTTCGTAAAATTACATACGATAACTAACGCATCCTCTTGTTTATCCCCTTGGCGGATAAACGAGAAAATACTTTGCTCGTTATTATTAGCATCAATCCACTGAAAACCTTCAGGCGAATGATCAAGCTGCCAAAGTGGTTTTGAGCGCTTATACAATGCTATGAGCTCTTTAAAGTAATCATGCATATAACGATGCATTTCAAAATCATGTAAATTCCAATCTAAATCTTCAAGGTCTTTCCACTCATCAAACTGTCCAAATTCCCCTCCCATGAAAAGTAATTTCTTTCCTGGGTGAGTAAAGAAATATCCATATAATAAACGAAGCTGAGCAAACTTATCCCAGTAATCACCTGGCATTTTATTTAATAACGACTTTTTCCCATGAACGACTTCATCATGAGAAAGCGGTAATATGAAGTTTTCAGAGTACGCATATAGCAAAGAAAACGTCATTTTCTCATGAATGTGTTTCCTATATTCAGGCGCACACTCCATATATTTCAGCACGTCATTCATCCAGCCCATGTTCCATTTGTAATTGAATCCAAGCCCACCTTCATACGTTGGAGTTGTTACAAGTGGCCAAGCTGTTGAATCTTCTGCCGTCATAAGAAAATCTTCATCCTCTGCAAACACTGCTTCATTTAACTCTCTTAAAAATGAAACAGCATGCTCATTACTTTGCTCTTGTCCTTCTTTATTCCAGTACAACATGTTCGCAACTGCATCTACTCTGAAACCATCAATATGGAAATATCTCATCCAAAATAACGCATTTGAAATTAAGAAATTACGTACCTCTCTCTTTCCTAAATCAAAATTGACAGTTCCCCATACTGGATTTTCTTGTACATCTTTATCTTTATATTCATAGGTCGGTGTGCCATCAAACAAATATAAACCGTGAGCATCTTTACAAAAATGCCCCGGCACCCAATCTAAAATGACACCGATTCCATATTTATGACATTCGTCGACAAAATACATTAAATCATGCGGTGTACCAAATCTACTCGTCGCTGCATAATATCCCGTTCCTTGATATCCCCAAGAACGATCATATGGATGCTCAACAAGCGGCATAATTTCAATATGTGTAAATTGATGTTCCACCACATATGGAATGAGTTCTTCTACCATTTCCCTGTAAGAATACAGTGTTCCATCTTCTTTCTTTTTCCAAGAACCAAAATGCAATTCATAAACTGTCATCGCTTCTTTATAAATCGATTTTTTCTTTTTCTTACGAGTCCAGTTTTTATCATTCCATTCATATCCCTTTATATCAAAAACTACAGATGCCGTATTCGGTCTTACTTCTGCATATACAGCATACGGATCTGCCTTTAAAATGACGTCACCAGCCAACGTTTCAATCGCATATTTATATATTTCTCCTTCTTCAATATGCGGTATAAACAAGGACCAAATGCCTTCTTCTGTCACTTGTAGCATTTTATGTTGCTCATAATCCCACTCATTAAAATCTCCAACAACACTCATTGCTTTCGCATGAGGAGCCCACACTGTAAATCGTACCCCTTGAATCTCATCTTCCGTCACAACATGTGCGCCAAAGATGTTATAACTTTCATAGTACTTTTCTGTATGAAACTCATCTCGTTTCACTTCTTCACAATTTATTACACTCAATATGCTCACCTCACTTAGATGACAGAATTTTTTATACTTTAACTATTTCTGCGAAAAACTGCAATATCCTTGTTAATTTATAAAAAACATTCGTTTTTTTCTTAAAAATGTTAGTTTTCCTTCACATTTCCGTGTAAAATATCGAATTTTGACGAATATTCATTGAAAACGCTTTATTTCCCACTAATCTTTCATCTTCATATTTATTTCTCAACCTCTATTTTATTAGCTTTTTCCTCTTTTTCACGTTATTTCCTACTTGAAATCATAGAAAAATAATCTGTCATAAAAAATATTTCTCAACATTTTTACAACAATTTTATTGAAATGCGAAATTCATAAGTAGACATTTTTGTTCTCAATAAAGCATACTAAAATAATTTGTTCTACCCTATTTATATCCAAAATGAAAATGTGATAAAAAATTAAATTAAAGTAGGTTCTTATGCCAGTAAAACAAAAATTAGAAATGGAAATTGGCACGGCAACGCTCAGTTTATCACTTACATTCGGTGGTTTATTTGCTTATTTCAGTGATTCCGAAACACCGAGTAACTCATTTCAAGCTGTCTAATAACAAAATTAGATACTGAAAGCTACTTGGTCAATATTATTATGCAAAACATGACGAAAACCTTGCAGGTGATAAAGATATTCGTTTCGTCGAAAAGAACTTCTTGAAAAAAAGGTTCGGATGTATCTAAATCACAAACAGCTGCTGAAAAATCAAAAAGCGGTACACTGGCAGATATTTTAAAGAAATTAGGATTAATGCCTAAAAAATAATAAAGTGAAACTTTAATCAATTGAGGTTTTACTGCCCGGCAAATAGCGGAATAATAAAGAGCACTCTACGTAAAATAGAGTGCTCTTTTTCTATAAACGACCCTTATCCAGCAAAAGGGGTATATTGGGGATATACAAGGGAAACCGGAAAAGGAATTTATATTAAATTATATAAGTTCAGAGGTAAGAAGCAGTTTCCCACCTCTGAACTATTTAGCAATTATTATAGTACTGGTGCCATTGTTTCTTTTAATACTTTTACAGAATGAGCGAACTTCGCTTTTTCATCTTCATTTAGCTCAAGTTCTACGATTTCACGTACACCTTCGCGGTTAATTACAGCTGGAACACCTACGTAAGCATCTTTCTCGCCGTATTGACCTTCAAGGTATGCAGATACAGTTAATACGCTGTTCTCGTTATTTAAGATTGCTTTAGTTACACGAAGTAGTGACATACCGATTCCGTAGTAAGTTGCACCTTTACGCTCGATGATATGGTAAGCTGCATCACGTACGTTTTCGAAGATTTTTTCTAAGTCTTCTTGTTTGTACTGTTCGTTGTTAGCTAAGATTGTTTCTAATTTTTGTACACCGATAGTAGCGTGGCTCCATACTGGAAGTTCAGTGTCACCGTGTTCACCAACGATGTAAGCATGAACGTTACGTGGATCTACATCTAAGTAGTCACCTAACATGTAACGGAAACGAGCAGAGTCTAAAGTAGTACCAGAACCGATTACGCGCTCTTTCGGTAAACCAGATTCTTTCCAAGTTACGTAGGTTAAAATATCAACTGGGTTAGTTGCGATTAAGAAGATTCCATCGAATCCGCTATCCATAATGCCTCGAACGATTTGTTTAAAGATCTTTGTATTTTTCTCAACTAAGTCTAAACGAGTTTCACCTGGCTTTTGTGGTAACCCAGCAGTGATAACAACTAAATCTGCATCTTTACAATCTGCATAGCTACCGCTCCAAACTTTTGTTGGTGATGGAGAGAATGGTACCGCATGGCTTAAGTCCATTGCTTCCCCTTCTGCTTTTGCTTCATTAACATCTACTAATACGAATTCTTCAGCTACACCTTGGTTGATCATTGAGTAAGCATAACTACAACCTACAGCTCCTGTTCCTACTAATACTACACGATTGATACCTTTTTTCATGGTAATTTCCCCTCTCTATTGTTCACATATATTTTTTTATGATTGTTTAAGTAATTAATTAAAATACTAATTTAATGTTGTTTAACTTCTTTACATTCATATTGTAGCACGTATTATTGTGAATTACTTCACAAATTATGACCTATTTGTGAACTTTTTCACATAGAGTGTAAAGTTATTGGAATAGGTGTGGAATCCATTTCAATGGAGGCGTTTTCTTTAGATTGTGAAAGGGATTTTCTTGTGGTTTTTGTCGGTAAGTGAAATTATATCAGCGATTTTTAGAATATATCGACCGTAACTCCAAATATATCAGCGATTATTAAAATTTATCGATCGTAACTCAAATTATATCAGCGATTTTTGCAATATATCGACTTACCGACAAAACTCGACAATACTGACAACATAAAAAAGCTGTCTTCAGTAGATCACAGCTATTGAGAGAAAGCAACTTCTTCTATATATTATTTATTTTCCACAGTAGCTCCCAGATGCATTTTCATCGGTTTCTCCAAGTGTAGGAGGCTACAGCCATACAGCTGGGGTAAAAGTTCAAGTTGAAGTTAATTCCTTCATATTCATACAGGTCCAAATAATTAACATGATTGTATTTACGGCTCTCTATGTACCCAACTGCAACAGCGAATACTTCATATTTATACAACAAAAAAGAGATAGCAGATTATGCTATCTCTTTTAGTATGACCCGTACGGGATTCGAACCCGTGTTACCGCCGTGAAAGGGCGGTGTCTTAACCACTTGACCAACGGGCCAGTTCTGGCAGAGAAGAAGGGATTCGAACCCTCGCACCGCGTTCGCGATCTACTCCCTTAGCAGGGGAGCCCCTTGAGCCACTTGGGTACTTCTCTATAAATATGGCTCCGCAGGTAGGACTCGAACCTACGACCGATCGGTTAACAGCCGATAGCTCTACCACTGAGCTACTGCGGA